>CAMORS010000005.1 GCA_946624005.1 uncultured Prevotella sp.
TCTCCGTCCTCGACGGATGGTGGCTCGAAGGCTATCGCGAGGGTGCCGGATGGGCTCTCACCGAGAAGCGCACCTACCAGAACCAGGAGTATCAGGACCAGCTCGACGCCGCTACCATCTACGGTCTGCTGGAGAACGAGATTATCCCGCTCTACTACGACAAGAACGAGAAGGGCTACAGCGAGGGCTGGATCAAGGTGATCAAGAACTCCATCGCCACCATCGCTCCCCACTACACCATGAAGCGTCAGCTCGACGACTACTACGAGAAGTTCTACAACAAGCAGGCCAAGCGCTTCCACATGTTGGAAGCCAACAACTACCAGAAGGCCAAGGAGATAGCCCACTGGAAGGAGACCGTCGCTGAGCGCTGGGACTCTATCCGCGTGGTGACGACCGAGAACAACCTGCCTGCCGACGGACCTGAGAACGGTGTGGAGTACACCTTCAAGTTTGTCGTCGACGAGCAGGGTCTCAACGATGCCGTCGGCCTGGAGTTTGTCAGCATCGCTACCGATAAGACTGGGCGCGACTACGTTCACGACATCCATCCCTTCGAGGTGGTGGCTCATGCCGGCAATCTCTACACCTTCGAGGCGAAGTGTGTGGCACCGTCTGCCGGAACGTTCAAGACGGCTGTGCGTATGTATCCGAAGAACGCGCTGCTGCCCCACCGCCAGGACTTCGCCTACGTGAAGTGGTTCAGCTATTAATAATATCTAATATTCTGAACGCAGAGACGCAAAGACGCAGAGATTGAATAATCCTATCGGTAGACATACAGTGTTTTTATGAAGCTCTGCGTCTCCGCGTCTTTGCGTTCAAAAAAAGAATAGTAACAACAAAAAAGCCACCCCGTGCATGGTGTACGGGGTGGCTTTTTTTTCGGTTCAGGGCGGTAGCGCCCAGCCCGTTGCGCCAATGTAGGAGGGCACGATTCCTACCCGTTGCGCCAATGTAGGAGGGCACGCTTCCTAGCGTGACATCTGCCACGTTTTTGCCACTTATGCGCTGTTGCGACGCTGGGAAGCGTCGCCTCCTTAGTTACCACCTATGCTATTGTAGGAGGTCACGCTTCCTAGCGTGACACCTGCCACTGATGCGCTGCTTATGAGCTGTTACGACGCTGGGAAGCGTCGCCTCCTAAGTTACCACTATGCGCTATTGTAGGAGGTCACGCTTCCTAGCGTGACACTTGCCACGTATGCACTGCTTATGCGCTGTTGCGACGCTGGGAAGCGTCGCCTCCTAAGTTACCACTATGCGCTATTGTAGGAGGTCACGCTTCCCAGCGTGACACCTGCCACGTATGCACTGCTTATGCGCCATTGTAGGAGGTCACGCTTCCCAGCGTGACATCTGCCACGTTTTTGCCACTTATGCGCTGTTGCGACGCTGGGAAAGGCAACGGGTAGGCGAGCGTAGCTCGGGAATGGCGTCGCCTCCTACGTTGCCACGCAGCCCCCCTTGGGGAGGCTGAACGTTTATACCAGATAGGCACACGGTCGGCAGGCTCACGATAGAGCTTGTCGCCAGGCTTCACGCCGAACAGATCGTACCATGCCTCGGTGTTCGACACCACACCGTTGACACGCTCTCGGGCCAGCGAGTGAGGATCGTTGCCAGCCAAAGTCGTCGGCTGGCCTGACAGTCAGGTCTTTCGCTTCGTCAATGGTCCACGCTCCGTTATCCACGGCTGAGGGCACTACGGGATTGTCACCGTCCGAACAGGCTGCGAACATGGCGGCCGACACGATGAACTACAAAGAGGCAGAAAGCCTTCTCATTTGTTTTTTCGTATTCCTATTATTTATTTCATAATTATTGCCTGACGAAATCATTAGCCTTCAGCTCGACGATGCGGCCATAGGCAGAGAGCTGCTGCATGTCGAGCTTCTTCTTGTTGCCCACGACAACGGTGATGCGCGGCACGGGCTTGATCTCGGTTTTGAAAAACTGCTCCACATCGGCAGCTGTCAGGGGGGGGACGTTGCTGACATACACAGCGTTGCGGTCAGCTGTCCGCCCCTCGTTGAGTTGGTTGGCAATGACGACGCCAAGGCCACGGAAGGACGGGAAGCCGTTGCTGATGTTGCTGACGACCTCTTTCTTGGCCACCTCGAGGTTGCGCTGGCGCATGGGCATCTCGGTGAGGAGTGTGTCGAGGACCGCCAGGGCCTGCATCGTCTTGTCGGCCTGCGTGCCGATATAGGTGGTGAAGCAGGAAGGACGCTTCTCGGGGGTGACGGAGAGCGAGCTGGCGGCTCCGGTGGAATAGGCCATGGAGCGGAACTCGCGAATCTCCTGGAACATCAGCGACGACATGCCGCCGCCGAAATAGCGTGAGCAGAGAGCCAGCCGTGCCTGGTCGCTGGCAGAGGCAAAGGGGCGCAGTCCCTGATAGGTGCGGATGATGGTCTGCCGAGCCGAGGGCATATCGTAGACATAGACAATGGGCTCGTCGTAGGTCTTCAGCGTCCTGACGGTCAGCGGCTGTGCAGTGGTGGCATTGCCGAGGGGCAACCAGTGGCTGACATCGCGTGCCACCTCGTCGGCCGACAGACGACCGCTATAGACGACATCGCAGGCATAGTGCTGCACATCGCTGAAGAGCTGCAACAGGTCGTCGCCCTTCAGCTGGCTGAGCTCCTTGGCCGTCGTCTGCCGCAGATACTGCGAGGCATCGCCAAACTCGACCTTCTCCATGATGGCCTGCATCACCTCGTCGTTGCTCTTGAGCATGGCGCGACGCTCGGTCTTCATGCCGCTGATCATATCTTTACGCGCCTTCTCGTCGGTCTTGGCATGACGCATGAAGTGGGCCAGCAGCTGCAGCGTCGGCTGCAGGTTGCGGTCGAAGCCGTTGATGTTGAGCAGGAAGTAGTTCTTCGTTGCCTCGATGTCGAGCGTCGCCCCTTGTTGCTGCAGAGCCTTGTTCAGCTGCTGCAGCGTCAGCGAGTCGGTACCCAACTGCCCGGCATACTCTGCCACAGCTTCGAGCCTCGGGTCGTCGAGGGTGCCGCGGTGGTACATGAGCGTCAGGTTGAAGATGTCATTGACGGGATTCGGTGTGACAAAGAGACGTGCCTTCGACGAGCCGTCGGGAGAAAGACTGACCATCGTGGCATCCTTCTCGAAATCGAGCAGGCGCACGGGACGCTCCTCGGCAGGCATCTGGCGCAGCTGCTGGGCATAGTGCGACTCGGCATCGGCATGTTTCGGGCGAACCGGCTCGAAGCCCGGCTTCTCGATGACGTCTTTCTTGTACATGCCGAACTTCTTGACAAAGCGCACATACTGGTCGGTGAAATAGCGGTTGGCCACATCGGTGATGTCCTGCTTCGTGATTCGCTGGATACCCTCCACCTGACGGAGGTAGTCGTTCCACGAACGTCCTTGTGCGAAAACATCCACCATCATGGCAGCCCTGCCGTTGAGCGTCTCCAAAGCCATGCTCTCCTCGCGCTGCACCTCCATCTTCAGCATGTCGAGCTCGTGTTCAGAAAAGTCGCCACGCTTGAGTTTCTCCACCTGCTGCCAGCAAAGCTGCTCGGCCTTCTTCTTGCTGCCAAAGGGCAGTTTGGGAACAGATGCGAGGATGAGTGTGCCGATGCCGTTGAGGGAGGCTCGCTCTACGATGCCAGCCAACATCTTGTGGTTGTTGACGAGCGAATCGATGAGACCTGTCTTGCCATCGTTGCTGAGCAGCTTGGCCGCCAGATCGAGTGCCGGGGCATCCGCTTCGATGTCGGTGGGAGCGCGGAAAGCCTTCGCCGTAATCTTGACGATGGGAAGGGGCACCTTCAGTCCGACGGTACGGCGGTCGAGCTTTGGTGCCACGGCAACGTCTCGGTTGACGGTGCCACCAGGCAGCTGTCCGAAAGTGGGCTCAAGGAGCTGCAGCACCTCATCGGTGTTGAAGTCGCCGCAAAGGATGAGTCCCATGTTGCCTGCAACGTAGTATTTGCGATAGAAGGCTTCCATCTCGCTCATGCGCGGATTCTTCAGGTTCTCGGTGCTGCCGATGATGGGATACTCGTAGGGTGTACCTTTGAAGATCTCGCTCATGCCATGCTCCAAGGCACCCATGAGCATATTGTCGGCCGAGCGGTTCTTCTCCTCGTAGACCGTCTCGAGCTCGCCTTGGAACAGGCGGTAGACGGGATGGACAAGACGGTGGCTGTTGAGCGTGAGCCACTGGCGCATGTACTGGGGCGAGAAGGTATTATAATAATAGGTATAGTCGTAGCTCGTCCCGGCATTGAGTCCTGTCCCGCCGAATTCAGCGATGAGGCGGTCGTATTCGTTGGGGATGGCATACTCGCCGGCACGGATGCTCAGACGGTTGATGTTACGCTGGATGGCCTTGCGGATGGCTTCATCGCTCGTCTGTGCCAACAGCTCGTACTGGGCGGCGATGCTGTCAAGGTAGACCTTCTCAGCCTGATAGTCGACGGTGCCGATGGAGTCGGTGCCCTTGAACATGATATGCTCGAAATAGTGAGCGATGCCCGTATTGGGACAGTCGCGGGCTCCAGCTTTCACCACGACGGCACCATAGACCTTGGGCTGTGTGTGGTCTTCGTTGAGCCACACCTTCAGGCCGTTTTTCAGCACCACCTCCGTGACACGGAGCGACTCCGGGAACTGTGCCCGCAGGCCTCCCGCCACGAGCAGCAATGCCGAGAGCAGAATGATTCGATGGTTTGTTTTCATCTTTCTTCCGGTTTTTGTTTACGCATCCAAAAGACATCGAGGAAAGCAGCTACCGTCAGGCGTGGACGAGCGTGCCGATGTCTTCGCCTTCGATGACCTTCTTCAGATTGCCCACGATGTCCATATTGAAGACGTAGATGGGCAGATGGTTGTCGTTGCACATGACGATGGCCGAGAGATCCATGACCTTGAGGTTGCGTGCGAGCACCTCGCTGTAGGTGATGTCGCTGAACTTCGTGGCTGTGGGGTCTTTCTCAGGGTCGGCCGTGTAAACACCGTCAACGCGTGTGCCCTTGAGCATCACGTCGGCCTCTATCTCGACACCACGCAGCGAAGAGCCCGTGTCGGTGGTGAAATAGGGCGACCCCGTTCCGGCAGAGAAGATGCAGACATAGCCTTGCTGCATGTAGTCGATGGCCTTCCATTTTGAATAGAACTCGCCCACAGGCTCCATGCGGATAGCCGTGAGCACCTTGTTCTTTACGCCTACGGCATCGAGGCCACTGCTCAGCGCCAGCGAGTTGATGACGGTGGCCATCATGCCCATCTGGTCGCCCTTGACGCGGTCGAAACCCTTCTGTGCGCCACTGAGTCCGCGGAAGATGTTTCCGCCGCCGATGACAATGCCTATCTCGACACCCATGTCGTGAATCTCCTTGATCTGACGAGCGTAGTCAGACAGACGCTCTGCATCGATACCAAACTTGCCTCCAGCGGCCAGACTTTCGCCGCTGAGCTTCAATAGAATTCTCTTAAATCTTGCCATGATTTTTGTTTTTTTTCGTTAGGTTGCTATTCTTTGATTTTTTCTAAATTTCAGTATTGCGGTATTACGATATTACGATGTCTCTAATCAAGAACAAACTGAATCTCCTTGAATGCGAATGCAAGATGCTCCTTGCTGTCGGCAGAGGATAGCAGCAGGTGCCCGTCGTCGCTGACATCATCGAGGCGGAGCATGCGTCGCTCTCCGTTGGGCAGCCGGTAGGGATGAATCTCACCGCGACGATAGAGGGCGCTGCGATATTCGTCGCGAATGACCTCTGCCCCTCCATCGGCTGCCTGGCTGACCAGCTCGTCGGTCTTTTCGGCCACACGATAAAGGATTGCCTCGCGGTCTATCTCATGTCCCAGTATCTGACAAAGCGACACGGGGTTGGGTGCATCGCTGCGGAACACTTGCTGGTTGACGTTGATGCCGGTGCCGATGATGCAGGTCTTGATGTGCTGTGCTTCGAGCGTTGCTTCAATGAGCGTTCCGCAGAGCTTGCGATCGCGCCAATAGATGTCGTTGGGCCACTTCACGCGAACATCATCTATATATTGTGACAGCGTGCGCTTCAAGGCTACGGCATGCGCCATCGAGAGGATGAACTGGTCGCGAGCGGCAATATGCTGCGGCCGCACCATGATGCTGAAGGTAAGGTTCTTGCCCGGCTCACTCTCCCACGAGTTGGTGCCACAGCCTTTGCCTGCCGTCTGGAAATCGGTCCACACGACAAGCGTCTCTCCCTGACAGTCGGCCGCCACCTGTTTGATATAGCTGTTGGTGGAGTCCGTCTCGTTCACAAAAACCATCTTCATGCCCAATTATCAATTATCAATTATCAATTATCCATTATCAATTGTCAATTATCAATTGTCCATTATCAATTATCATCATTTCCTTCGCTTTCTGCAGGAGCAACTCCATGAGCGGTTCGCGCTCGTTGGGTACGCGGTTGTCGAGCACCGCATCTTTCAGGAACTGTTTCAGTTCGCCCACCTCGCGTGAGGGCTTCAGATGGAACATCTCCATGATCTCGTTGCCGTCGATGACGGGCTGCAGCAGGCGCTTATAGTCCTTCTCCTTCAGGTCGGTCAGCTTCTCGCGGACCATGCGGAAGTTCTCGCGGAAGTGCTTCTTACGCACCTCGTTCTTGCTCGTGATGTCCGCCTCGCAGAGCGTCATCAGGTCGTCGATGTCGTCGCCGGCATCGTTCATCAGTCGTCTGACGGCACTATCGGTGACCTCCTCGTCGGCAATGGCGATGGGTCGCATGTGCAAGTCGACGAGTTTCTGCACGTATTTCATCTTGGCATCAAGAGGCTGCTTCAGACGTCGGAAGATTTCTGGCACCATCTTCGCTCCGATGAAGTTATGGTTATGGAAGGTCCAGCCAGCGAGGTTGTCCCAACGTTTGCTCTTCGGCTTCCCGATGTCGTGAAGCAAGGCAGCCCAGCGAAGCCAGAGGGAAGCCGAGAGGGGAGCCTGCACGACATTCTCCAGCACCTCGAGGGTGTGGTAGAAGTTGTTCTTATGCGCCCTGCCGTTGCGTGTCTCCACGATGTCGAGGGCTGCAAGCTCGGGGAGGATTATCTGGAGCAGTCCGCAGCGGTGGAGGTCCATCCATCCCTTACTGGGATGAGGGGCCATCATCATCTTGTTCAGCTCTTCGGCGATGCGTTCTCCACTGACTATCTTGATGCGTTCGGCGTTGCGCGAGAGTGCCTCGAAGGTCTCCTCCTCGATAAAGAAGTTGAGCTGCGTGGCAAAGCGGATGCAACGGAGCATGCGCAGGGGGTCGTCGCTGAAGGTGATATCAGGGTCGAGGGGTGTGCGGATGATGCCATCCTCCAGGTCGTAGAGTCCGTCGAAAGGATCGACCAGCTGGCCAAAGCGGTCGTTGTTCAGACAGATGGCCATGGCGTTGATGGTGAAGTCGCGACGGTTCTGGTCGTCGGCCAAGGTGCCGTCTTCTACGACTGGTTTGCGCGAGTCGTGGCTGTAGCTCTCGCGACGGGCACCGACAAATTCAAGTTCTATATTTTCGCCCACCTTCACCTGTGCCGTACCGAAGTTCTTGAAAACGGAGAGGTGAGCCTTGCGACCGAATTTTTTTTTCACCTCTTTGGCCAAAGCGATGCCACTGCCCACAACAACCACGTCGATGTCGTTCGACGGCCGTTCGAGGAATATGTCGCGCACGTAGCCACCTACCACATAACATTCGAGCCCCAAGTGGTCGGCAGCATCGCCTATCAGATGAAAGATATCATTATCGAGTATTTCTGCCAGTTCGGCATCCGAGTATAATTTCATGATTTCTCTGCTATAATCAGGAATAATGTTTTCAAATGCAAAGTTAGCTATTATTTTCAAAAAAAGTAGGAAAACGTTTGGAAGTTTCAGCATTATTGACTAATTTTGCAATACATTACAGAAAAAACATCGATTATGGAGAATGCAATGAAATATGAAGAGGCGCTCAAGGAACTGGAGCAGATTGTGCGCCAGATGGAGAACAACGAGCTGGACATCGACCAGATGGGCGACCGGCTGAAGCGTGCACAACAGCTCATCCGACTCTGCAAGGATCGCCTGACAAAAACCGACGAAGAAATAAAGACCATCCTGGCTCAAGACAGCAACGCATGAGGACGGACATTTCATGGTTTCAAAGCACAAGAAGAGAGGCTACTGCATATTTCATGTAATTTAACTATCAAAATATTGGTAGGTTCGAAAAAACTTCGTACTTTTGCACGGATTTTATTAACATCAACAAATAGTTTTAAATCATGAAGAACTTAGATTGGGCAAATCTTACGTTTAGTTACACTAAGACCAATTACAACGTCCGCTGCTACTACCGCAACGGTAAGTGGGGTGAGATTGAAATCACCTCCGACGAGTATCTTAATATGCACATGGCTGCCGGCTGTCTGCACTACGGACAGGAAGGCTTCGAAGGCCTGAAGGCCTATCGTGGCAAGGACGGCAAGGTGCGTCTGTTCCGTGCTGTTGACAATGCCGAGCGCTTGCAGCAGACAGCACGCGGACTGCTCATGCCGGAAGTACCGACAGAGCTGTTTATGGAAATGGCAAAGAAGGTGGTGCTGCTCAACCAGGAGTTTATCCCACCATACGAAACGGGTGCAACGCTCTATCTGCGTCCGCTGCTCATCGGTACGGGTGCCCAAGTGGGTGTCGGACCGGCCGACGAGTATTGCTTCCTCATCTTCGTCACACCCGTAGGACCGTACTTCAAGGGTGGTTTCTCTTGCAACCCCTACGTCATCACACGTCAGTGGGACCGCGCCGCTCCACTCGGAACGGGTCGCTACAAGGTGGGTGGCAACTATGCCGCTTCGCTCCAGGCCAGCAAGTTTGCTCACGAGCACGGCTATGCTGCTGAATTCTATGTAGACGCTAAGGAGAAGAAATACATGGACGAGTGTGGTGCTGCCAACTTCTTCGGCATCAAGGACAACACGTATATCACGCCCAAGTCGTCGTCAATCCTTCCCAGTATCACCAACCGCAGCCTCATGCAGGTGGCTGAAGACCTGGGTATGAAGGTGGAGCGCCGCCCCGTTCCCGAAGAGGAGCTCTCGACATTTGAGGAGGCCGGTGCTTGCGGAACGGCTGCCGTCATCAGCCCCATCTCGTACATCGATGACCTCGACAACGACCACCGCTATGTCTTCTCGAAGGACGGCAAGCCCGGTCCTTGGTCGGAGAAGCTTTACAACACGCTCCGCGGCATCCAGTATGGCACCGTTGAGGACAAGCACGGATGGACAACCGTAGTGATTGAGTAATACCTTATTATATATAAGAACACAGAGACGCAGAGACACAGAGTTTTTTAAATGACCCGAAACGGATTGCTTGAAATCTCTGCGTCTTTGCGTTTCTGTGTTCAGGCATTTTAAGAAAGAAAAAAAGAAATGATATCGGTAGACAACCTGAAGGTGGAGTTCAGCACAAAACCGCTGTTCCAGGATGCCAGTTTCGTGGTGAACGACCACGACCGCATCGCCCTCGTGGGTAAGAATGGGGCGGGAAAAAGCACGCTGCTGAAGATTCTCTGTGGACTGCAACAGCCCACGGCAGGCACCATTGCCATACCGAAAGACATCGTCGTCGGCTATCTGCCTCAGGTGATGAAGCTCTCCGACGACACCACCGTGCGCGAAGAGACGCGCAAAGCCTTTGCCAACCAGACAAAGCTGAAAGAACAGCTCGAACGCATGAACCGTCAGCTCAGCGAGCGTACAGACTACGAGAGCGACGACTATATGCAGCTCGTACAGCGATATACTGAGGAGCATGAGCGATACCTGCTGCTCGGTGCCGACAATTACGAGGCGGAGATGGAACGCACCCTCAGCGGACTAGGCTTTACACGCTCCGACCTGGACCGTCCCACCAAGGAGTTCAGCGGAGGATGGCGCATGCGTATCGAACTGGCAAAGATATTGCTGCAGAAGCCCGACGTGCTGCTGCTCGACGAGCCTACCAACCACCTCGACATCGACAGCATACAGTGGCTCGAGCAGTTCCTTGCCCAGAGTGCCAAGGCCGTGGTACTGGTAAGCCACGACCGAGCCTTCATCAACAACGTGACCAACCGCACACTCGAGATTTCATGCGGACGAATCGTCGACTACAAGGTGAAGTACGACGAATATGTGAAGCTGCGCGCCGAACGGCGTGAACAACAGATACGAGCCTACGAGAATCAACAGAAGGAAATGGCCGACATGCGGGCCTTCATCGAGCGCTTCCGCTACCAGGCCACCAAAGCCGTACAGGTGCAGCAGAAGATCAAACAGTTAGAGAAGATCGTGCCTATCGAGATAGACGAGGTAGACAACCGGGCAATGCACCTGAAGTTTCCACCCTGCCTCCGTTCGGGCGACTATCCCGTCATCTGCGACGAGGTAGCAAAGGCCTATGGCGAACATCAGGTCTTTGCGGGTGTCAACCTCACCATTAAACGTGGTGAGAAGGTGGCCTTCGTCGGTAAGAACGGTGAGGGAAAGACGACGCTCGTGAAGTGTATCATGGACGAGATACCCTTCGACGGCCAGCTCAAGATTGGCCACAACGTGCAGATAGGCTATTTCGCACAAAACCAGGCACAGCTGTTGGACGAGTCGCTCACCGTCCATCAGACCATCGACTATGTAGCCAAAGGCGACATCCGACTGCGTATCAACGACATCCTCGGTGCTTTCATGTTCGGAGGCGAGGCTGCCGACAAGAAAGTAAAGGTGCTCAGTGGTGGTGAGCGCAGCCGATTGGCGATGATCAAACTGCTGCTCGAACCCGTCAACCTACTCATTCTCGACGAGCCCACCAACCACCTCGACATGGCGTCGAAGGATGTGTTGAAAGAGGCCATCCTGGCTTTCGACGGCACGGCCATCATCGTCAGCCACGACCGAGAGTTCCTCGACGGTCTTGTCACCAAGGTTTATGAGTTCGGCGGCGGACAGGTGCGCGAGCATCTCGGAGGAATCTACGACTTCCTCCGCAGTCGGAAGATTGAAGACCTCAATCAGCTGGGAGCCGTTTCATCGAGGAGCGAGGAGCATGTGGCGAGGAGTGAGAATAATGCCGTGACGCAACAGACAGAACCGGAAGGTAATCTTGCTCCCCAAAACGAAGCCATCAGCAACAAGCTCTCCTACCTCGACCGCAAAGAACAGCAGCGCAAGGTGAAGCGCACCGAGAAGGCTGTCAAAGAATGCGAGGAGCGCATCATGAAGCTGGAAGCCCGACAGAAAGAACTCGACGACATCCTCTGCACGCCCGAAGGAGCCTGCGACATGAAGGTGGTCAGCGAATATACAGAGCTGAAAAAAAACATCGACCAAGAAACAGAGCGATGGGGACAACTCGCCGAAGAGCTCGAAACGCTTCAGGCTCAGCTCCTTTAGCCTCGATACCATCTATAGACCCTATAGCTTCTATAGTTTCTATAGCTTCTATAGCCTCTATAAAAACCTATTCTAAAACGTTTAACATAATAAAAGAGTAAGAAAAATGAAAAAAACAATGTTCACAATCATGCTGATGGCATCGACCTCTCTCGGTTCGTATGCCCAGACAGGGACCGGCATCGATCTGGCTAACCTGAACCAGACCGTTAAACCGGGTGAAGACTTCTACCAGTATGCCTGCGGCGGATGGATGAAGAACAATCCGCTGCCAGCTGCCTACTCACGCTTCGGCAGCTTCGACCAACTGCAGGAAGACAACAACAAGCGCATCAACGACATCCTTAGCGAACTGCAACGAGGCACCTACAAGGAAGGCACCGTAGAGCGCAAGCTCAGCGACTTCTACCGTTTGGCCATGGACTCCGTGCGCCGCAACAAGGAAGGTGTGGCTCCGCTCATGCCGCTCATCAACGAGATGGAATCGGCCAAGACAGTGGAAGCCCTGCAGCAGATTATCATGAAATATGCCGACTTCGGCATCGGCGTTCCCATGCGCATTGGCTTCGGTGCTGACGAGAAGAATGCCAAGATGAACATCCTGAACATCAGCCAAGGCGGACTCGTCTTGGGACAGAAGGAGTACTACCTCGACAACGACAAGGCTACTGCCGACATCCGCAATGCCTACAAGAAGCACATCGTACGGATGTTCCAGCTCTTCGGCTTCAGCAAGAAGGAGGCTACGAAGAAGATGAACCTCATCCTCAGCTACGAGACCGAGCTGGCCAAGGTGAGCAAGAGCCGCACCGAGATGCGCGACCCGGAAGCTAACTACAACAAGATGACGCTGCGCGACTTCCAGCAGCGCTACCCCAACATCCCATTAGTGGTCTACCAGACATCGCAGGGCGTCAAGGAGAAAGACCTGCAGGAGATGATCGTCGGACAGCCCGCCTTCCTCGACGGTGCCAACAAGCTCATCGCTAACCACTCGGCCGACCAGCTGCGCGCCTATATGGAGTGGGATGCCATCCTCAGTGCCTCTGGCTATCTGAGCGACAAGGTGAACGCCGTCAACTTCGACTTCTTCGGAAAGACCATGCGCGGACGCCAAGAAGACTACCCCCGCTGGAAGCGCGCCACCAACCAGGTGGAGGCCGTCATGGGTGAAGCTCTCGGTAAGATGTATTGCGAGCGCTACTTCCCCGAATCGTCGAAGACTCGCATGAAGACGCTCGTACGCAACCTTCAGGTGGCACTGGCAGAGCGCATCCTCGCTCAGACCTGGATGGAGACGGACACCAAGCTGGCTGCCTTGGCCAAGCTGAGCACCTTCTATGTAAAGATTGGCTATCCCGACAAGTGGAAGGATATGTCTGGACTGATCATCGATCCCGAGAAGTCGTACCTCGAGAACGTCAATGCCTGCCGTAAATTCTGGAACCGTGACGAGATAGAGCGCACCGCCGGTAAGCCGGTTGACATCAACCAGTGGTTCATGACTCCGCAGACGGTCAACGCCTACTACAACCCCACCACCAACGAGATTTGCTTCCCCGCTGGCATCCTGCAGCGCCCCTTCTTCGATCCGCAGGCCGACGATGCCTTCAACTATGGTGCCATCGGTGTGGTCATCGGTCATGAGATGACACACGGCTTCGACGACCAGGGACGCCGTTTCGACAAGAACGGCAACATGACCGACTGGTGGACAGAGCAAGACGGCAAGGGCTTCGTTGAACGCACCGACCGCTATGCCGACTTCTTCTCGGCCATCAAGGTGCTGCCCGACCTCAATGCCAACGGACGACTCACTCTGGGTGAGAACCTTGCCGACCACGGAGGTCTGCAGGTGGCATGGTATGGCTACAAGAACGCCACACGCAACAACCCGCTGCCCACCGTCGACGGTCTCACTGCCGACCAGCGCTTCTTCCTCGCCTATGCCGGCGTATGGGGACAGAACATCACGGAGAAGGAGATTCGCAACCGCACCAAGAGCGACCCACACTCCCTTGGCGAATGGCGCGTCAATGGCGCCCTGCCCCACATCGACATGTGGTATGAAGCCTTCGGCATCAAGGAGGGCGACAAGATGTTCATCCCGAAGAGCGAGCGCCTCGACCTCTGGTAAACAATTTCACCAGCAACAACGAATATAACCAACCTATAGTAAATGCCGCGCCTACTCCTTGTAAGCGCGGCATTTAACATGGCTAAATGCGTCGTTTGTCATTCGCTAATAGCTACTGGTATTTGAAGCATATACAGACTGTTTTTGCCGCATATACGGACTGTATTTGCCGCATATACGGACTGTATTTGCCGCATATACAAATTGGATGCTACGGGTAGCGTCCCTACAGGGTTAATGGCGCTTGATGCGGAACATGCCGATGCGGTGGGTGATCCCCTTGCGATGGAGGGAGCGCAGGGTGAAGACACCTTCGGGCAAACGACTGACGTCGATAGTGTGATTCCTGACGTGGAGCGTAACGAGGGCATTACCGGCAAGGCTTTCCACGACAACGATGTCGGCATCAGTTTCGGGGGGAAGGGTGAGAGTGCCGTTGTTGAGAGGGAGGAGTATATTCGAGGGTGCGGGGGTTCTATTCGAGGGTGCGGGGGTGCGAGGGTACGAGGGTGCGAGATTACTATCGTAGGCTTCATAACATTCCTCGTACCCCCGCACCTCCGTACCTTCGTACCCTCGACAATCATATCCCCGATAATCCGAACATACCACAGGGGCCTCATGGTTGAAGAGGCGGAGGAAGTCGTAGATGCCCTTCGTGTTGGCTGTCAGGAAACGGGCCCGGAAGAAGCACTGCCCCAATCCTATCTGACGGCACACGTTGAGCTGGCGGATCATCTCCGAAAGGGGCCAGTTGCCCTCGCGGCGGTCAAGACAATAGGCTGCGAGGCCTGCTGCAACGTCTTTTCGAGGTGCGAGGTACGAGGTACGAGGTACGAGATTACCGTCGTGCGCTTCATTACTATTCTCGTACCTCGCACCACGCACCTCGTACCTCGAGTCAGAGGCTTCCGCCCAGTCGATGGCGAAGGGGTAGAAGTTGTTGTCGCGGAAGTAAAGCATCGGGTAGAGTTGGTCCATCAGTCCGTCGCGCAACCATGCCTGGGCATCCTGGCAGACTGTGTTCAGGCAGTTCCAGCCACGTGAGGAGTAGCGCGTCAGGTCGCTGTACTTGCCTAAAGGAGAGCACGACAGCGTGATGTCGGGCTTGATACTCTTCAATCGCTGGCGAATCTGTCGGACTATACTGGTGATATGCTGTCGCCCTTGTGCCTTGTTCAGTCTGCCTTTCCAGTTCTCAGGATAGCGGATGTAATCGAGGTGGATGCCGTCGACGTCGTAGCGGCTGGCTATCTCCGCACAGACGTCGGCGATGATGGATGCCGTCTGCGGATGGGCCGGGTTGAGATAGCCGTCGGCACCAATCTTGACGACGGCCTTCGGAAACTTCTGCCTCAGCTTTGTGCAGCCCAAAGCGTTCCATTTGCCGATAGGTATCGTCACCACCCACGCCTGCAGCTTCATCCCTCGCTTATGACATTCCTCTACGGCGAAAGCCAATGGATCGTAGCCCGGACTGGAGCCGGGTTTGCCGCTCATGCAGCCGTCCCATGGTTCGAGGGCCGAGGGATATATTGTCGTAGCGCGAACGCGTGTCTGCAATAATATGGTATTGATGCCGATGAGGCGCAAGCTGTCGAGCATCACCGTCAGTTCGCGCTTCTGCCGTTCGATGGTCTGCGGCGAGGTAGCATAGGTGCGCGGCCAGTCGATGCCCCCGATGGTGGCCACCCATACGGCGCGCAGCTCCTCGTCGGAAGGCTGTTGCACAGGCGCTGCTGTGGCCCCTACGGTACGCAGACAGGCCATCAGAGCCATGCCTATCAGGAAAACGATGTTGAAGAACCTTTCCATTGCTTGTTTTTTGAAGTGTATAGTAAAGGTGCAAATATACGAACTTTCTGCCAAACGGCCAAAGATTGCTCCAGAAAAGAGAGAAAAAGATTACTTTTCATGCAGATGATGAAAAAAAAACGAAACTTCTGTGTTGTTTAAGAAATTCTTTGTAAATTTGCACATTCTTTTAACCGGCTAACCGACAAAAAGTATGAGCAAGATAAGTATTCCACGCAACAATTATTGGCGCAACATGATGACACGTCTGGCCATCATCATCGTCTCTGTCATCCTCATCGTATGGGCGCTGCCTCGCGACAACGGTCCGCAGCTGCGCTACGACGTTTCGAAACCGTGGATGTACGGTTCGCTCATCGCCAAGTTCGACTTCCCCATCTATAAGACCGACGAAGCCCTCAAGGCCGAGGAAGACAGCATCATGAACACCTTCGAGCCTTACTACAACTACGACGCCGAGGTGGAGACGGAGCAAATAACGCGCTTCCGCGAGAAGTACGGCGACGGCATTCCCGGGTTGCCCAACAACTTTGTAGGCATCATCACCGACCGCCTGCACCGGCTCTACCAGGCAGGCATCATGGCACCGGCAGAGTATTCGGAAATCTTCAAAGACTCTACCAACATGGTGCGCGTCGTGAGTGGCAAGCGCGCCACCAACATCCAGATCAACTGCATCTACTCGACCATCGCTGCCTACGAGCAGCTCTTCATGGACGAACGTCTTGCACCCCAACGGCAACAGCTGCAGCAATGCAACCTCAACGAGTATATCGTGCCCAATCTTATCTACGACAAAGAGCGCAGCGAGACGGAGAAGACCGACCTGCTCAGCTCCATCGCCATCGCTTCGGGCATGGTGCTCACGGGGCAGAAGATTATCGACCGCGGCGAGATAGTCGACGAACACTTGTACCGCGTGCTCAGCTCGTTCGAACGCGAGACTAAGCGACGCAGTGCCGCCTCCAACGAGATATCGTCGACCATCGCCGGACAAGCCATCTTCGTGCTCATCTTCATCGCGCTGTTCACCATCTACCTCGTCTTGTTCCGCACCGACTATTTCGAGCATCCGCGCTCGCTGCTGATGGTCTACTCGTTCATCACCGTCTTCCCCATCATCGTCTCGCTCATGGTGAGCCACAGCTTCTTCAGCGTCTACATACTGCCCTTGGCCATCGCGCCCATCTTCATACGCGTCTTCCTCGACTCCAGAACGGCCTTCGTGGCCCACGTGGTCATGGTGATGATTTGCGCCGCTGCCGTGAAATACCAGTATGAGTTTATCATCATCCAGCTCGTGGCCGGCATGGTGGCCATCTACTCACTGCGCGAACTGTCCAACCGTGCCCAGCTGTTCAAGGCTGCCCTGCTCGTCACCATCATGTCGTGCGCCGTCTATTTTGCCATGCAGCTGATGCAAGACAATTCCATCATGGCTATGGACCACTCGATGTACAAGTACCTGGCTGTCAACGGTGTGCTCCTGCTCTTTGCCTACCCCCTGATGTGGGGTGTCGAGAAGATGTTTGGCTTCACCTCCGATGTGACGCTCATCGAACTGTCGAACACTTCGAAAGACCTGATGCGCAAGCTGTCGGAAGAAGCTCCCGGAACCTTCCAGCACTCCATCATGGTGAGCAACCTTGCCGCTGCCATCGCCAACCGCATCGGAGCCAACTCGCAGCTGGTACGTACCGGCGCGCTCTATCACGACATCGGAAAGATGCAGAACCCCGTGTTCTTCACCGAAAACCAAGCTGGCGTCAATCCTTTGGAGAAGATGACGCGCATCGAAGCGGCACAGATCATCATCAGCCACGTCAACGAGGGCATCAAACTGGCTGAGCGCCACAACCTGCCCACCGAGATCAAGGACTTCATCCTGACGCACCACGGCTACGGTCTGGCCAAGTATTTCTACATCAGCTATAAGAACGAGCATCCCAACGAAGAAGTAGACGAAGACCTCTTCCGCTATCCCGGCCCCAACCCTTTCACACGCGAACAGGCCATTCTCATGATGAGCGATGCCGTGGAGGCAGCCTCGCGCTCGCTCACCGAGTATACCGAGGAAAGCATCAGCACGTTGGTGAACAAGATTATCGACACACAGGTGAACGATGGCTACTTCCGCGACTGCCCCATCACCTTCCGCGACATCAAGCTGGCCAAGCAGGTGCTCATCGAACGCCTCAAAGGCATCTACCACACCCGCATCAGCTACCCATCGCTCAAGAGCTAAAAATCAGTCATTCAGACTCCCTTCATCGTTATAATTCTTGCACAAAAGTATGTGGTTTGTGCAAGAATTAACTTCTTTTGCATTAACAATTCATAAACGTTGTGTGCGTTTTCAGGAATTAACGAACAATCTAATTACTTTTGCAACCAAAATTTTCAACCTGTTTTCAGATTTATGAAGAAACTTTTTACAATTACACTCATTTCGTGTGCTGCAACTCTTGTGCAGCCCGCACAGGCAGGAGGTATCCTGACCAACACAAACCAGAACATTGCTTTCCTTCGTAATCCTGCACGCGACGCCGCCATCGGCATCGACGGTGTCTACACCAATCCCGCCGGTGTGGCCTTTATGGACGACGGGTGGCATCTCTCGCTGAACTGGCAGTATGCCCACCAGACGCGCACCATCCTGACAACCAACCCCGACTTCGTTCACGGTATGGAGAACGACGGACGGGCCATCAAGAAGTTCAAAGGCAACGCCGATGCTCCCATCATCCCCTCTATCCAGGCTGCCTATAACAAAGGTAAGTGGAGCCTGCAAGCCAACTTCGCCGTCACTGGCGGTGGTGGCAAATGCACCTTCTCCGACGGCATCGGCTCGTTCGAGAGTGCTGTGGCAGCCATTGCCAACCAGCTGCAGCCATTAGGCGCAACGGGCTATGGCCTGGAGGGCTATATGCGCGGACGGCAGTTCTACTTCGGCTTCACCCTCGGTGCAGCCTACAAAGTGACCGACAACCTCTCCGTCTATGGCGGTGCACGCCTGCTCTATGGCACAGCGTCGTATAAGGCACGTCTCAACAACATCGTGGTGAACACAGCCAATGGTGAGGTTCCCTTCGGAGCATTCCTCGACGAAGCCAATGGCAAGATTACCGGTGGCATAGCACAGTATACGGCAGGCATCAGCCAGCTCGAAGCCGGTATCGCGCAGTATGAGGCTGCCGGTGCTCCCGTGCCAGAGGAGATGACGACGAAGCTTGCTGAAGCTCGTACAGCCCTGGCACAACTCCAGGGCACACAGGCCAAGCTGCAGACGCTGGAGACCTATCGCGAAGGCGTCAACCTGATGTCCGACCAGTCGGGATGGGGCATTGCTCCCATCATCGGCATCGACTACAAGGTGGGCGACTTCAACTTCGCTGCAAAATACGAGTTCAAGACCCGCATGCGCATGAAGAACTCTTCCACCGTGAAGGAAGCCCATGCCATCGATGCCGTCAACAAGTTCCGCGACGACTCGTCGGTGCCTGAAGATCAGCCTGCCCTGTTCACGGTTGGAGCACAGTGGTCGGTGCTGCCCAGCGTGCGCGTCAATGCAGGCTACCACCTCTTCTTCGACAAGTCGGCCCATTGGTACAAGCACGAAGAGAAGAAGCTCGACGGCAACACCTGGGAGTGGAATGCCGGTGCCGAATGGGACATCACCGACAAGCTCACCGTCAGCGGCGGTTTCCAGAAGACCAACTACGGACTGTCCGACGAGTATATGAACGACATGTCGTTCGTCGTGAGCAGCTACACCTTCGGCCTCGGTGTAGGCTATCAGGTTTCGAAGAAGGTGCGCCTCAATGCCGCCTACTTCCAGACCAACTACGACACCTACCACCAGCAGGTGACGCCCACCGCCATGAACGGCACGACAAACAACGACTACACACGCACCAACAACGTCGTCGGACTGGGTTGCGACATCAACTTCTGACGCGCAGAAGTTTGCACGTCATACACCCCAACACCTCACCAAAAAGCCCGAAAAGCCTTTGCTACAGCGGGTTTCGGATGGTGAGGTGTTTTTCTATCACCTCACCAAACATCTCACCAAACACCTCACCATTTGGGTGACCTCCTACGTTAGCGCATAGGTGGCAGTGTAGGAGGCGACGCCATTCTTTGCAAGCAAAGCGTCCCAAGGGCCGAGCGCCCGAGCTACGCTCGCCGACCCGTAGCCTTTCCCAGCGTCGCAACAGCGCATAGGGAGCAATGGATGGTGGGGTCTCTGGTGGGGTGTATGGTGAGGTGATTGAGCAACACCTCACCATCAGAAAGGCCGATAAACAGAGGGTTTCGCACCGATTTGGTGAGGTGTTGACCCTTTTCTCGACGAAACTATTCCCGTGGACGGCGTACCGCTCTCAGAGATAGTCAGCAATGTTGTCGCAGATGGCATCTGACCTTGTCAGAGATGGCTTCTGACCTTGTCAGAGATGGCTCCAGACCTTGCCAGAGATGGTTCCTGAGTCGGTCAGTGATGGTTCCTGAGTCGGTCAGAGATGTTTCCTGAGTCGGTCAGAGACTATTCCTGGCAAGGGAGAAAAGGAAACCAGCAATTCAACCAATAATAAACTCATTCAACTTTCGCAAGTAGCGATAGCCATAATTAGTAACGGCCTGAAAGGCCAGAAAGCAAACAGCCCAGGGCATCACCCTTGGGTGAGGGTAAAGAGGTGGCCGTGTTGTCCGCCCTGTAAAGGCAAAAGCAGAATTTAAGGGTAAGCTTATGCCCCTGCAGGACAAACAAACAACGGATTTCACGGAATGAAGACATGCTGACAAGCAGCAGCTTCGGAAAACCGTGAAATCCGTTGTTCAGATTGATAAGCATTGATAAAGAGCCGAACCTGTCGGCTCTTTATTTTTTTACTTAAGGTGCATCTTCACAGCCTTGGTCTGCTTTTCGCCTACCACCTTGATGACGACGTCGCCGTGCAGTCCGTCCATACGGACGAAGACATTCTCGGTGGAGTTGACATCATAGAAGGCCAACATCTGACCGCCGAGACTGTAGACGGCAATGCTCTTGATGAGTCCGCCCTCGGGATTGATGATGTTGAGCAGTCCGTTGCCGAAGACGCTGACAGCGTCGATGCCTGTCGGCACAGCGGTGGTGAAGCGGTTCTGCGAAGCCCAGTTGCTGGTACGCTCCTCTTCACAGGTGGCCTGCACACGCCACAGATAGACGGTGTTGGGTGTCAGTCCGTCAAGGAGATAGGTTGTCTCCGCCAGGTCGAGCACCTCCTGCCACTCCGAGGCATTGTTGTCGCGATAGCGCAGGTTCCACGTCAGGTTGCTCTCGTCGGCCGTCCAGCTGAGCTGTGCCGATGTAGCACCAAGGTCGGTCACCATGAGGTCGGTCGGCGTGACGCACTCGGGGATGTCGAGCGTGCGGAAGTCTACTGTTGCCGACCAGAGGCTGGTGTCCTTCTCAGCAGTATTGACACTACGCATGCGCAGCTGATAGTCGGTGCTGGCTTCGAGTCGCTTCAGGACAACTTCCTTCTGTCCTGCCACGATGGCCATCTTCCAGTTGGTATCGCCCACCTTGCGGTAGTTGATGTCATAGCCGTCGGTCTCGCCCTGCCAGGTGACGGTCGCATCCTTGTGGGTAGGCACAACGACGATGTCGGTCGGCGGGAAGACAGTCTCTTCGAGCGTAGTGAACACGCTGACGGGAGTGTATTCGCTGGTATCGTTGTCCACCTTGCTGCAGCGAGCCTGGATGGCATACTCGTAGTCGGTAGCCGAAAGGAGGTCACGGATATCGATGTGCGTCTCGGTGACGGTCTCGATGATCCATTCCTCACTGCCACTCTGGCGATACTTCACATTGTAGGCACCAGCCTCCGACTCCCACTCGATGCGGGCGCTGTACTTCTTCGGTGTCACCACGACGTTCTCCACCTCGGGGCATAGCTCGCCGGCTGTCGTCACGTCGAAGAACATCACCTTGGCTGTGTCGCCTTCCTCGCAAGCCTTCGTGATGCCCACCTCGTAGGTGGTGTGCGGCTTCAGGTCGGTCATCTCGTATTCGGGTGTCGTCAGTTCGGTATAGGCAGGTTGTTCGGTCGTGCCTTCCTCACGATGGAAGACGAACCACTTGTCGGCACCACTCTCCCACTTCACCTTGGCTGTTGTCTCGGTGGTCTCGACGACTTCGAAGTTAGCGGCGTCGTTCACACAGGTGAACTGGATACCAAACTCCTGGAACTGGAACATCGGCGTACCACCCTCTACTGACGTCATCAGCAGACCGACGCGGACAGGACCCGTGTAGCCCTTGAGCGATGCGGTGTACTCCTTCTCTTCGTAGTCGGCGGGGAAGTCGTCGTGGTTGATGGTGAGGATGACATCATCGGCCGAGAAGGTCGATCCGTCGCGACTGACAACGACGAGCATCTTGTCGTCGGTACCGTCGGGCACGCCGGTGACCATCAGCTTCATGTTCAGGTCGAGGTTGTAGCTACCGTCGCCCAGGTCGACCATCGGCGAGATGAACCAGTTGTTGTTGGCCGGCGTGTATGACATATACCTCATATAGCTGCTCCACCAGCCAGAGTACCAGCTCCAGCCATTGTCCTCAGAGTCGGTCAGGTCGCTACCCAGTTCGCCAACCTTCGTCTGCCATCCGGAAGGAGCGGCATCAAGGTCGCCGAAGACGATGTTGAACGGCACGGCCAGACCACTCTTGAAGGTCAGCGTCTCACTCCAGTCGCTCTTCTCCGTAGCCGAGCAGCGTGCACGTACCTGCACCTCGTAGTCGGTGAGTCCTTCCAGACCGCTGATGGTGAACGGATGCTCGCGTGTCACGATGGGCTCGCACCACTCGTGCTCTACATAATAGACCTCGTAGTTCTCGTCAAGCATCGGCGTGGGAGCCAAGCGATAACGCACCTCCCAAGCATCTTCCTCGCCCTGACAGGTCCAGTCGATGCCAGCCTGGTCGCCAACGACAAGGTCTTCGACAGCCATCACGTTAATAGGATAGTCGCACTCGCCCTTACGCTCAACGCGGATGTTAGAGAGCGTGATGACGGGGTTGCCATACAGACGGAAGAGGAAGCGGATGCGTGCCTTCTGGCCTGCAGCCTCGGCAAACGAGACGTAGTACTTCTTCACCTCTTTGGCCGTCGACTGCTTCTGGTAGTTGTCCTTATCGAAGGTGGCGACGGTCTGATAGTTCTCGCCGTCGGTGGTCACCTGTATCTCCAGCACATCGCTGGTGAAAGGATAGGCACTGGTACTCCAGTTGACGTACTGGTTCATGTTCATGCTGAAGACCACGCGGTTCATCGTGGCATCGAGATAGATGTCAGGCGTCTCTATCCACGTCTGTGTGCCTGTGGTGGGATCGCCGTTGATGTTACGGCACTCGAGCATCCGCTCTGTGTCGTCGACACTGTTGGCGCAGCTCCAATAGCCGTAGTCAGCAATGTTGTCGGAACCCTGACGCCAGCCTGACGGTGCTTCATAAGGCGGCTGTGAGAGGAGTCCGTCGGTCCAGGGCACATTGCCTGCCGTCAGTGCATCGGCGCTGACAGCCGTCGACGAAACGCTTCCCGAAGCATCGACGCTCCACGCCTTGACGTGATAGAGTTTTGCCTCGTCCAAGCCTTCGAGCTTGATGTCGCTACCAGCTGCTCCCTTATAGAACACCTTACCGCCGCCCGTGATGTCGTCGCCGACATTGAGGTCGCCAGTAGGCTCTCCGAAGGTACCACCGGGGATTTGGTCGCCCCAAACGTTGGTCAGGGGTACATCGGTCCAAGCCAGGATTACATCGTTGCCTGCTGTATTGCTCTCAACGCTGACCGTCAGCTCGCTGAGGTCGGCATTCGTTATCTGGATGGCGACAGGTGCTTCGGGGCGTGTGCCGATGGTTGCTGTCAGCACGTCGGCCGTGTTGTATTTCGGACCGTACATACAGACAGAGTTGGTAGCCACGACAAATATATAATAAGGTGTAGCGCCCTCAAGATTCGCAGGTGTATAGAAAGAAGTCTCTGCCGTGTAGGTCACCACGGTGGCATCACCGATGGCTTCGCCCTCGGAGTACATCACGCCATCTTCCGGGAGGGCAGAGAGCGTAGCATTCTTGCTGATGAGTACCAAGTAGTGGTCGGCCGACTCAGAGGCGGTGAACTCACCACTCACCTGTGTACTGGTTGAGCTAAGCACGAGGTTAGTAGGCTGTGCTGCCGGAGCGACACAATCCTCGGGAGCCTTCCAGAGGTAGTGGGTGCCGTCGGCAGGATAGTTGGAAGCCGTCCAACCCACCGACTGGTCGCTCAGAGCGACGACATTGTCGGCGAAGGTGCCATGCTTCATGATGAAGTCGGTGCCAGAACCGCGCAGTCCCATCTTGATCTGGTCGTTGTAGTTCATGGAGACACCAGCGAGAGGCTTGAAGTTGTTGAAGCAGAACTCCACGTTGCCAGTAGCTTCGTACAAGCGGACCTGGAACTGTACGACGCCTTTCACGGCTGTGCCGTTCCAGTTCTCCACCTGCAGCTGCAGGTCGTTCCATTGCACGACCAGCACACGGTCGCCTTCTGTTCCTTCCAGCTTGTAGCTGATTTCGGTCGTCTCCGTCGTAACGACATCACTGCGGTACCACATACCGACGACATTATCATCTGGGCCTTCAGAGAAGATGAAGTAGCCATTTGTGGCTGATGCAGAGACGTGGTCCTTGCCCAACACGAGGTAGCCACGCGCACCAACGACAAACTGGTTGAGCAGCTGGTCGTTGTAACGGAAATCGAAGCCGATGGGATAGCCCTGTGCCTCGAACGAAGAGGTATGGGAAGTGCCAGTTCCGTCAATGACGGCATAGTTGAAGTCGCTTCCCAGCTCGGATGTTGGAACCACCGTCCCGCCCGTGATGGCACTATAGCCCGGCGTCGACAGCTCCAGCTCATAGCCCATCATCGGTTGTGCCTGCAAGCCGCACACCGCGAGGACCAAGCTTAGAAAAGTAAACAAAATCTTTCTCATAATACTTGCTATTTAGTGAATGAAACTCTTTTACTTGACTACGTATTTCTTGCCATCCTTCACGTAGACACCGCTTTCTACGGCTGCAGCATTGTCGGCCACGCGACGTCCCTGCAGGTCGTAGACGGGTGATGGGTGATGGGTGATGGGTGATAAGTGTTGATCGATGGCCGACGGTTCAAGCGGTTCGCCATTGAGATTGACGCGCTTGGCATAGTAGCGCTCGTGATATTCGTTTTCTGGATCATCCTCGCTCCAAGAAACGATATAGTATTCGCCATCAATGAGGTCGGAGACGTAGAGGTCGCTCTTCGTTCCTGGCCAAGGCGTCAGGTCGACGGCCTCTCTGACGAGGTTGCCGTCCTTGTCGTAGAGCGCCATGAGGGTCTCTACGTCGCCAAAAGTTTGCATGCTGGCCATGTGCTGGTAGAATACAGCCACCTGGCCGTCGCCGGCATCCCGCACCTGCATGCCCTGATACTGATGTCCGTCGGCCATCTCGGCCACGGCGATGCCATTAGGTCCCCAGAGGAGCTCGCCCTCGTCGCTCATCTTCTGCATAAAGAGGCCGCGATAACTCTGGTAGGCCTGATCGTACTGGCCAAAGAAGCAATAGAAAGCCTGGTCGCTCTCGTCCCAGTAGAAGTCGGGCACGCGGCGCGACATCACGTCGTCGTTGCTGATTACTGTTCCGCCCTCACCATCGGAGAAGGCATACGAACCGTCGTCTTTCAGGATGTAACACAGGCGATTCTCGTAGCAGTCGGTTGTCTTTGAGCCGCTCTGCCAAGCGAAGCAAACGCCATCAGGACCTTTCCCGGCAGCCACCTGCACATGGGGAGGCATGCTGCCATAGCCACCACGCCATACGACGACGTCCTCGTCCCAGGCATTGCTGCCGTCGAAGTCGAGCAGACGTGCCTTCGTCGTATAGCCGGCTCCCTCCATGTAGAAGAGTACAGCCTGGTTGTCGCCGGCATCAACGAGATAGGGATAGGTGTAGCTGAGCAGCTTGTCGGGGTCTTTCAGCTGCTGACGCCATACGCTGTTGCCGTCTTTGTTGAGTTTCTCGATATTGATGAACGACGGAACGTCGCTTTCGTAGGTCATACCCATATAGGCGAAGATGGCTCCGCCGTCGCTCGTGGGACACATCGACATGCCGGCACAGTCGGGTGCCGCAGGTAGTCCGTTGTTGAGCGTCTTGTCGCCCCAGATGAGTTTGCCGTCGGGTCCCACCTTATAGACAGTATAGCTTTCGCCGAGCCCCGTCCGCTGGTCGAGCACGGCAACAAAGGCATTGCCATAGGCATCGATGCCCATGTAGTTGTTGATGACCGTCCACGACTTGTTGGCCTCCTGGCTGAGCAGCAGGCCGTTGCCTTCGGTGAGCAGATTGCCTTCTTTGTCCATGACCACCACATACTGCGGATAGCCACCGGTATCGACGCCATAGAAGTAGGCATAGGTAATGCCGTCGGCATTGGTCTTTATCTCTCTGCCGTAGTTGGAGATTTCGCCTGTCCAGAAGCATAAGCCTTCTTCTGTCCACTGGGCGTTGGCCGTGCCTGCCACGAGCAGGCCAAAGGCCGCAAAAAGTAAATGTTTCTTCATATTCCTATAATGTTATTTGATGATGATTTTTCGTCCGTTCTGAATGTAGATGCCCTTGCGTATCGAGGGTGCGGAGGTGCGTGGGTGCGAAGGTGCGAGATTACTGTCATGCTCTTTATTACTAATCTCGTACCTCCGTACCATCGTACCCTCGTACCCTCGACATACCAGTCGCCCCTGAAGGTCGTAGACGGGTGATGGCTGATGGGTGATGGGTGATAAGTGTTGTTCGATGCCCGTTTCGCTTTCCTCTACGGTAAAGAACGAGCGAGTCCCCCAGCCGTTGATCTGATAGAACTGGTCGACGAGCGAGCCGCTGGCATCATGGATGATGAGGCCGCCCTTCTTGCCGTTGAGCAGTCCGTCGCCATATTCGTCGGTCACCTCGAAGCAGTACGTTCCCGGTTCGAGGGTGACAGTCTCTTCGATGGTGGCAGCCTTCTGCGTAAAGGGGCCGAACTCCTGAACGACATTGCCTTCAGCATCTTTCAGGAGCCAACGGTTCTGCTCGGGCGAGTTGTCGGTCATCATCTGTATCACGACGGTCTGGCTCACAGCCTTCGGTGTCGAGAACGATCCGCTGTACACTACAGGCTCTACCGGCTCGCCGTTCATCGCCGTGAGCTTCACTTCGTACTTGGTCTTGCCCTTCTCGGCATACGTATAGGTAGCTGGCACTCGCAGCTCTTTCGTAGCATACTGTCCCAACTCACAGGCCAATTCCTGCTGCTGTGTCACGTCGTTGACCGTCACGTCGAAGGTCAGACTGCTGATAATCTGTGTCGACATGTTGCGGAAGGTCAGCTCGAAGAAGTTGTAGCCGTAGCGATTGCCAATGGGGAGGAGCGGCTCCGAGAGTTGTGCACCGAGCTCTTCGCCATAGTTCTGGTATTCCGGCTTGCCGCCCGTGACGTTGAGCACCTCGCCCTGACCTGCCGTTACGAATGTGAGCACCTCGATGTCTTCGGGCTTCATCTGCACACCGTTGATGATACCTTCGGGCAACTCGTAGGTGTAGTCGCGCACGAAATATTCGCCCTGTTTCGGACTGTCGAGCTTGGTTCCCCAAACGGGTGTCAGGTTGTCGCGCAGCACATGGTTGTGCTCGTAGTCGTTGCCCCCGCCGTTCTGGTAAGCCCTGATGCCGCTCTGTGTCAGTACGACGCAGAGATTCTGCTCCGCCTGTTGTTCGGCAGCAGTGTAATAGCCTTCTATGTGTACGGTGAGCGTGTTCGTCGTACCGTCATAGACGGCTTTCTGATAGAGGTTGACGGGAGCATCCTGAGCGATGATGAGCTTGGCTGCCGCCATCCACTGACTGCGGCTGAGGATGCAGCTGCCCATGTCGAAGAAGTCGCAACGGTTGACCATCCCGCAGGGGTAGCCGGCCTTTTCGCTGCCGTAATACTCTCCGAGGACATTGCTCATGTCCGTGCGCAGGTCGATGCCCTGATACACACCCGACAAGCTTCCGGTATGCTCGGCGATGGCATAAGCATTGCCGTCGAGGGCCATCAGCAGCTGCTTCGCCACTTGATGGCCTTCAGTACACCAAAAGCACCCCTGACCGGTAAACTCTTCCAGGAGCACTTTCTTTTTCTCTACATATGTCCCCACAGAATAGTTTGTCTGGGCATTGGCCGCAAGGAACATCATCGATGCCATGAATAAGAGTAAAGTTTTTCGCATAAGCCTTTCGTTTAAACTGTTTTTTTGTTCAAAATCAACGGCAAATTTACGAATAATCTAACAAAGTACCAAAGAAATCGAGATAAAAAATTACAGATTATTACGAAAAATCTTATTCCTTTACA
Source organism: uncultured Prevotella sp. (assembly GCA_946624005.1). GTDB lineage: Bacteria > Bacteroidota > Bacteroidia > Bacteroidales > Bacteroidaceae > Prevotella. The sequence goes on from CAMORS010000005.1 coordinate 27,832, forward strand.
AAATTTACTTACACAAATGCTCTCAAAAAAAGAATCCCTGGCAGAACATGTCTGCCAGGGATTCCTGTTCACTTATCAGTCTCAATCAGACTGAAAATAATCTAAGTTTTTAATAGAGAGAATAGTAGACTTCCTTTGCCCAGAACAGGTTGGTGTAGTAACCAGTAGACTCCTTATAGTTCGTGGAAATGGCAGCCTGGCAGTTGTCTCTGTTGAAGTTCAGCTCATCGCTGGGATAAGGCAGACGGTTCGGAGGAGTGGGATAGTCGGACACCTGAGTGTCACGGGCGAACTTCACACTGGGGAAGCCCGTACGGCGTGTGACATTCCATGCCTCCAGCTCGTTCATGAAGCAGTGGTTCAGCCAGAGCTGAGTAGCCACGCACTCCTGATTGTTGGCCCAGATCTTCTCAGCGTATGCAGTGAAGTCGTCGGTGGTGGGAACAACCAGCTCGCGGTAGCCATTGAAGCTGTCGTTACCATCCTTTGCCAGAGAAGAGTTAAGCTTCAGGTTCCAGAAATACTCCTCAGAGAACACAACGCCATTGATGAAGTTCTCCTTAGCCAGTGCCTCATTAGCAGTAACGCCATAACCCATGACGTAAGCCTCAGCCTTGCTCAGAGCCACTTCGGCAGCACTGATCCATATACCGTGCAGATTGGAGTTGCCCTCATAGGTTTTCCAACCAGCAACAGCGATAGAGTCGATGTAGCAATAGTAGTTGGCGGGGTTGATGCCACGATCAACATACTCCTTGTTCTTCTCGTCGGCGATGTTGCTAATCTCCGTGTCAGAGAGAGCATTGTTGTAAGCAATGTACTCACCATCGGGGTTACAGTCGTAGATAGCAGGCAGACGCGGGTCGGTGTTGGCATCAGGAACACCACCTGCAGGCACGTTCATGGCATCGAGCATAGCCTGTGAGCCAGCTCCTTCGCCACGTCCAGCCAGAGCCTGTGCAACACTCTTACCGAAGTTGAACGTATCCGTCTGTGTGTCGGCTGTGACACCCATATTCTGGTCGTTGGACTCAATGAGCGGATACTGCGACGGGTTGTTCCAAAGATATGAACGATGATGCTACACGGGCGCTCACCTTCTCGCCACGACGGGTTTTGAATGTCACAATAGCCCCAGCATGCCCTTTTTCGGCATAGTCGGCTCCCAGATCCTCACTCTTCAAGCCTATCTCAAAAGGTTTATCAAACTCTACGACGAACCAGTTCTTGAAGTTCTCCGGCACGCCGCCGCTGTTGCGGACGGTGTAGCCCGTCACGCGGTGATGCTCGCGGTCTATATCTACATGCGAGCCTTTGTCGAAGGCATCCACCACGACATTGGCCTGCGAGGTCTCCGGGAAGGTGAACTGCATCAGCACGGCGCGGTCCGTCGGCACCATCTCGGCCACCACATCGTAGTCGGCCAGATAGACACTATAATAATAAGGTGTGGCGGTCTCGGCCTTGTGCGAGAACCACGAGGCGCGTTTCTCCTCATCGAAGATGGGTTCGCCGACGGTGGGCATAAGGGAGAACTGTCCGTAGTCGTTGATCCACGGGCTGGGCTGGTGGGTCTGTTTCAGGCCGCGAATCTTCGTGGCACCGTAGGTGTACTGCCACCCATCGCCCATCTTCCCCGTCTGCGGCACCCAGAAGTTCATGCCCCACGGCATCGCCACAGCCGGATAAGTATTACCCGTGGACAGTTCGAAAGTCGATTCCGAGCCCACCAATGTACTCACATAGTCAACAAAGTCAACCTTATTCTTCTTGCTTTCAGCGTGACTTGCCAAGACTGCAAGCCCCAACACGACGATTGCTAATGCTCTTTTCATGTGCTTGAGATGTGTTAATTGTAGTGCAAATATACGAAATATCAACAAGAGTAGAGTCAACTCTTGTTGATATTTACGCTCAATTAACGTTTAGTTATTGCATTTTCATAAAAAAAGAATGCGCCACGATGGGCGCATTCTTTCTAATCTCAATAGAATTGATTTGTTTAAGGCTCGTTGATGGTCTTGAACCAACCCTTCGAGGGCAGTGCCCAGAAGATGGGCTTGTAGTTGCTGTCCTCACCGCCGAAGTTAGCCTGCAGTTCAGCAATCAAGTTGGCCTTGTTGTTCTGGACTTCGCTCTCCGGATACTTCAGGCGATCGATGGGCACGGGGCAGTCGGGATGCTGCGGTGTCCAGTCAACAAATGTCAGCTCAGGATAACCTGTTCGGCGAACATTCATCAACGACTGAACGACATTACCTACACCCATGTGCAGCCAGTACTGTGTGGCAATGCACTTGATGGGGTTAGCATCGTCCCACTGGCTCTCAGCATATGCCTGGATAGCCTCATCGCTGGGCTTCTCCTTCGGTGTTCCGAATGTGGAAGCAGCGTTCATCGTGTAGTAGTAGTCAATGGATTCGATGACACCCTTCACGAAGAGCTCCTTAGCGTTACCGCTGACGATGCCACGTGCTACAGCCTCTGCGTGCATCAAGTCAACCTCTGCTGCCGACATTTTCATGTCCATATAATGGTCGTTGCGGCTGAATGTGGTTGAGTCGAGGCAAGCATACCATGTGGTAGAGTCAGAGAGGGCAGACTGCTCAACAGTCTTCTCGAAGGGGCTCTTTCCATGATAGAGACCGTCGAACGTGTTGTTGCGTGCATAGATGACCTGCAAGCGCGGATCCTCGTTGTCGCTGTTGGCGTTCATAGCGTCGAGCATGGCCTGCGAAGCGGTGTTGCAGGCGTGACTCCAGCTTTCCCAACCGTCGCGGAGACCGAAGGCACCACCAGTCTGGAGGTTGAAGTCGCCTGTCACAGTACCGAGGTTCACAACCAGTTCGTCTTCATGACCGGTAACCATAGGATAGCTGCCATTGAAGAGCTGACGCAGCACTTCCTGACCCTTGTTGGCCAAAGAACCTTGTGTGGAGCAGCGCAGAGCGATACGAGCGCAGAGTCCAGAGGCATAGTTTGCCCAGACTTTGGGGTTGCCCTTGGTGAGGAAGTCAGCCTTGGTGAAAGCAGCCTGCACGTCGCTGCCCAGCTCAATGCTGTTCAGCTCAGCAGCAACCTTCAGCAGGTCGTCCATCATCATGGTGTAAATGTCTTCTGCCTTGTCATAAGCGGGATAGCCCTCAGCCACATTGCCTGTGAGCTGAACGGTACAAGCCTGTGAATAAGGAATATTACCCCAGAGGTCAACCATCTGCTGCAGCTGGTCGTAAACCCAAACCGTGGCGCAGTCAAGATAAACCTTGTCCTTTGCCTGGTTGGTAGCATCCTCGTTGTTGAAGGTTTCCTGCATCAGCTTGTACTGAGAAAGCATCTGATAGAAAGCATTCCAACGATTGTTGTTGTAGGATTCTGCCAGTCCGGCGTAAGCATCCTTGCTACCTGTGTAACCGTAAACGTCGCACAGACGGCCAATGAACTGGGTGTCGAAAGTAAACAGACGCCAGTAGGAAGCCAAGCCATAGCGGCCGTTACCAGTGGTAGCCTCAATAAGGATACCGGTCATCAGCTTGTCACAGGTCACCGTACTGGTCTTCGACGGGTCTGTGTACTTGGAATCGTAAGCGTCATCAGAGCATGAAGTCATGCTGAATGTAGCTACCGTAAGGCCAAGCATGAAAATATATGATAACTTTTTCATAAGTTTCCTGTATTATTTAAATGTTATTGAATTGATGAACTAAGATTAGAAACTTGCTCTTAGAGAGAAACCGAATGTGCGGGTCGTAGCAGTAGAACCGCCAAGGATTGACTGGTAGAGCCAGTTCATACCGTCGGAAGCCTCAGCATCCCATTCCTTCACTGTCTTGTGGAAGTAGAACAGGTCGCGGCCGAATGCAGAGAGCTGCAGGCGCTGACAAGCGAACTTCTTAGAGATAGACTCCGGGAAGGTGTAAGTCAGCGAGAGTTCACGAAGCTTCCAGTAAGAGTTCTTCTGCACAGAGTTTTCATAAGTCTGATGGCTACCAGAACCCCATCCGTAGGTCTCATCATAGATGATGGCTGCGGGCTGGATCTGGGTATTCTTCTGACCGTCTTCAGTTACACCGTCGAAGATGACACCATCGTGGAACTGCTTCTCACCGTTGGGAGCAAGACCAGCAATCGGGTTGGTGTTGTAGTCGTCACCTGCATAGTAGTAGTCAAGACCACCGTGTCCTTCACGACCGGGCAGAGAGCTTACCGTGTTACCGGCATCCATCATGTACTGATAAGCCTGGTTCCAAACGTGTCCACCTACGCGGAAGTCGGTCATCACGTCGAGTCGGAGGTTCTTCCAGGAAACAGATGTTCCGAGACCACCCACCATCTTCGGCATGGCGTTACCCACCTTGTGCATGTCGCTCTTGTCTGTGATAGGCAGACCGTTGCCGTCGACGAGCACGTTGCCGTTAGCGTCCTTCTTATAGGTATAGGCTTCCCAGTCACCCATAGCGTGACCAACGCGCGACATCAGACGGATGGCACCGTCGCTGTCCCAGTGCTTCAGGGCGTCAAGACCTTCAGCCAGCTTCTTCACTTCGTTGCTGTTGTGAGAAACGTTGAAGCGAACATCCCATGTCCAGTCCTTAGTCTGAATCGGAGTGCCATAGAACGACAGCTCAAATCCCTTGTTAGCCAGCTCACCGACGTTCATCAGGATGGAGCTACCACCTGATGACTGCGGCAGTGTGGTCTGCAGGATCTGATCCTTCACGGTGTTGGTGTAGTAAGAGAATTCGAAGCCCAAACGGTTGTTGAAGAACTTGCCTTCGAGACCGAGCTCAAACTCGTACTTCTTCTCGGGCTTGATATTGTCGTTTCCGAGACCGGCATCAATCATGTTGTAGATATAGCCACCGAAAGACTTCTGCGTGTAGGCCTGATTAGCTCTGTAGATGTCGGGATAGTTACCCACGATACCGTAGCTCACGCGAACCTTTCCATAGTTGAACCATGTGGGGCAGTTGTCCTTCAGCATTTCAGAAACGATAAGGCTGCCATTGAACGAAGGATAGAAGAAGCTGTTGCTGCCGTGACGCAGGGTAGAGGTCTTATCCTGACGGCCGCTGGCCTCGAGGTACGCCCAGTTGTCCCAACCCAGAGTCAAGGTTCCGAACCAAGCGGTCTTCAGGAACTCACTCTTGGTCATAGAAGCATTGGCCTTGTCGTTCGAAGCGTTCAGGTGGAACCAGTTCACCACGCTCAGACCGTTGTTGGTGCCGACGGAGTTGTTGAACACCTTCTCCTGACGTCCCTGCCAACCGGCCATTGCCTGGAGGTTGAACTTCTCGGTGAGATACTTGTCGAAGGTCAGCATCACATCGCCGTAGTAGATTTCATACTTGTCGTTGCTCAGTCCATAGTAACCGCCATTTCCAAAGGCCAGTGAACGCTTGTTGTGCTCTTCCAGCTCAATGGTGTTAGAGGTGAGGTCAGTACCGATACGACCGCTCAGTGTGAGCCAGTCGGTAATCTGCCAAGACGGGCGGACACTACCGAGGAAGCGGTTGTTGGTCTCGAACTGCTCACGACCGAAGATGTTCCAGAAATACTCGTCCACGATGGCCGAGGGACCGGGTGCGTACAGCAGGTTCTCGTCGGGAGTCTCGCTGTTGCCGTTCAGGCTGGTCACCATCTCATAGCCCTGGCTGGTGAGGATGTGATTGCGAATGTAGGCAATGTCCTCGAAAGCACCGAACATACCGCTGTAGTTAGCAGTCAGACGGTAGATACGATACGGACGGTTCTTCACGCGCTGACGCATGTAGTTGGCCGAGTAGTCAATCTTGAAGCCCTTGGCCACGTTGTACTGACCGGTCAGGTTGAAGTTGTGCTTGTTGTTGTAAGAGTTGTACTGAGTCGGGGTGACGTCAGTGTAGGTGTAAGAAAGGCGGATGTTGCCCCACTTGCCACCATTGGTCAGAGCGAAGTTGTAAGTCTGGTCGAAGGCTGTGCGGAAGATGTCCTTCCAGGGGTTCTTCGAGATGGGGTTGTACTTACGGATGGTTCTATCCCAATAGAGGACGTCGCGACCGTCGTACTTCGGACCCCAGTTGTAGTTCGTACCCAGCAGAGAGGTCTTCACCTGACCATCGTTGGGGTCAGTACGCTGGTGGAAACCACCGCTCTCCCATGCGAAGTCAGAGAACCAGTAGAGGGCGCCGTAGCCAGGACCGAACTCGTCCTGAATCTCAGGCATGTAGGCCACGTTCTGCCAGTCGAGCGTTGCGTTGAAGTCAAGGCCGATGCCCTGATTTCCACCATGTCCGCTCTTGGTGGTGATCATGACCACACCGTTGGCAGCCTCAGAACCGTACAGGGCGGAAGCGGCGGCACCTTTCAGGATCGAGATGTTCTCGATGTCCTCGGGGTTGATGTCCACCAAACCGTTCGAACGGATGCGCTGGTTACCCCAGTAGCCATCGTTGTTGGTTTCACCATTGTGGATGGGCATACCGTCGAGCACAATCAGCGGCTGGGTTGTTCCCGTGATGGAGGAGAATCCACGCACGTTGATAGACACGGCTGATACGTTACCACCAGGGGCGGCGGAGATGCGCACACCGGCAGCCTTACCGTACATAGCTGTTGCGAAGTTGGGTGCACCCGTTTTCACCAGGTCTTCTGCGTTCACCGAGCTGACGGCATAACCCAGAGCCTTCTGGTCTTTCTTGATACCCATAGCCGTGACGACCACCTCGTTCAGGGCTGTCGACTCATCCTGCAGTACCACGTTAATCACAGTTCTTCCGTTCACGGCTTCCTGCTGTGTAGCATAGCCAATGTAAGAGAACTCCAGCGTTGCGTTCTTGGCGCAACTCAGCGAGTAGTTACCGTCGAGGTTTGTAACTGTGCCGTTGCCAGCTCCCATCACACGGACGGTAGCGCCGACGATAGGTTCGCCGGCCTGATCAGTTACAGAACCCTTCACCGAAATACTCTGTGCATTGATGGCGAGTGCGAAAAACATGCACAAAGCCGTCATGCACGCTCTCAAATGAGAGCGATAAAAGCTTTCTTTCTTTTTCATTTTCTTTGCATTTAGGATTCAATAATATAGTTAAGTTGTTTAAAAGATAATCGTATTATGCAATTAGGCAGGTGCAAATTTAAACATTATTTCGTTATCTTGCAAATAATTTCCAACATTTTTTTAATTTTGCTTGATTTTTTTCTTGATTTAGGTCAAGACCACTTCGCGCGCGCATATATATAATAAGGTACAACGAATTTTCTGATGGCTCGAACCCAAACACGGCTTCTGAAAAAAAGAAACGCCGCGTTTGCGGATGGTAAACGCGGTGTTTAGGGATGCAAGATGCGGCATTTAGGGATGCAAGATGTGGCAAATCCCGATACTACATTAATAAGGTAGTGAGACTACATTATTAATGTAGTGAGACTACTTTATTAATGTAGTGTGACTACTTTATTAATGTAGTGTTGCTATTTGCCGTCTTTTGGTCGCAGACTGATGGCAAAGCCTCCGCCTTCTACAGCACGAATCTTCAGTCGTGAGCGACTGTTGACGCGCTTCTTCGTGATGGTGTAAGCCTGCGAGTTGGTCAGATAGTGGGCATCGGGGGCGTCGGCATAGATGGTGGCTTCGTATTGCTGGCCTTTCTTCAGGAACGAGCAGTCGACGACGGCGGTATGCTCGTGCCTGCCAGCCACACCGCCTACGAACCATCGCTCGGTGCCTTTCTCTTGTCGGGCGATGGTGATATACTCGGCTGGCTCGGCTTCGAGATAGACGCTTCGCTCCCACTCCACCGGCACATCCTTGATAAACTGGAAGGCATCGATATATCGCTCGTAGCTCTCGGGCACGTCGGCAGCCATCTGCAGCGGACTGTACATCGTGACGTAGAGTGCCAGCTGGTTGCAGACGGTGGCTTTCACGTGGGCGTGGTTATTGGGATTGACGCGCGACACATCCATCTCAAGGATTCCTGGAGTGAAGTCCATCGGCCCTCCTTGCAGACGGGTGAAGGGCAGAATGCACACATGCTTCGGCTCGCAGCCTGCGGTAGCCATGAACTCGTTGCCGCGTGCCGACTCGTTGCCGATCATGTTGGGATAGGTGCGGCAGAGTCCTGTCGGCCGGACAGCCTCGTGGCCGTTGACCATCAGTTGGTACTTGGCGGCCTCGCGGATGCAATAGAGATAGTGCTCGTTCATCCATTGGTCGAAGTGGTGTCCTGCGGGGAAGATGTTGCCCACATAGCCGCTCTTGACGACATCGTAGCCATTGTCGCGGGCAAAGCGGTAGGCATCGTGCAGCTGCCGCTCGTAGTTCTGGATGGACGACGACGTCTCGTGGTGCATCATCAGCCGCATACCATGCTCGCGGGCATATTGCTGCAAGGCCGGAACGTCGAAGTCGGGATACGACTGCGTGAAGCTGTAGTTGATGTGTTTCTGCCAGTTGTCTTCCCATCCGAGGTTCCACCCTTCTACAAGTAGCTGCGAGAAGCCGTGCTTCGATGCGAAATCGATGTATCGGCGCACGTTGTCGTTGTTGGCTCCGTGGCGAGGCGACTTCTTGATGGCGGTGAAATCGGTTGTGTAGATGTCTACGGGCTGGTAGTCGCCATAGTTCCATGTGGAGGCTCCCGTCATCATCTCCCACCAGACACCCATATACTTCACGGGGTGAATCCATGAAATATCGCTGAGCTTGCAAGGTTCGTTGAGGTTCAGAATCATGCGCGAAGCAAGCATCTCACGGGCATCGTCGGCGACGATGATGGTGCGCCACGGAGTAGTTGCCGGACAGCGCAGGTAGCCTTTCATGCCCCGAGCATCGGGGGTGAGGTGGGATTCGAGAAGGAAGGTGGCCCCCCTTTCAGCCCCCGAGGGGGCTACAAATGCTTCTGCGCTCATTTCTAACGAAGCCCCCTCGGGGGCTGTAGGGGGCGCCACCAAATGCATCGCCGAATAGTTGACGAGGGCGGCCTCGTGGATGTTGATGAAAAGGCCGTCGGCCGTCTTCATCAGGAGAGACGTCTGCGTGCTGGGAGCCGGTATGGCACTCTGCGTGGCATTCTCCGTGCGCGCCTGTTCTTCTAAGTCTTTTATTGCGGAGAGCGGCGAGATGGTGTATTCGTATTCGTCGGTATCGTAGTCGCCCGGAATCCAATAGGCAGTATGGTCGGCTGTCATGCAGAACTCCGTATGCTCCTCGCGAATCTTTACGTTGTCGAGATTGGCGTGCCGCGGCAGTTCGTAGCGGAAACCGACGCCCTCATCGTAGACACGGAAACGGATGATGATGTGACGGGGAGCGGAGAGCGACACATCGATAGAAGGTTGCAGGTGCTGAACGACGTGGGCCGCCATCTCGTTGTAGTGGTTGCGGATGCTTGTCTCTTCGCCCCATACGGGTTGCCACGTCTCGTCGAACGAAGCGTATTCCACCCCTTCCATCTCGAAGCCCTCCATGAGCGAGGGCCAGTTGATGAGCTCGATGCCGAGGTGTGAGGGAGCCACGACGAGCCGTCCCTTATACCACATCTCGTATGTCATCCTCCCATCCTCTACATAGAAACTTACCCGTGTCTGCCCGTTGGGCGACACCACTTCTTCTGCCATCAGCATCAGTCTTGCACTAAGCATCACTAAGAAAAGACACCACTTCATAAGCATTTGGTTGTTTAGGCGTTTGTTATTATTGTCGGACGGTTTGGTAGTTTGGTTATGATTCCGTGCCACTTCCTTCACTCTTGGCTATCTTCTGATATTGCGAAGGCGTTAGTCCGGTCACCATTTTGAACGTACGGATAAAATGGCTGCGCGACTTGAAGCCCACTCCCTCAGCGATGGTCTCGTTGGTCATGTTGCCGTAATGCTGGAAATCGGTCAGCCGTTTGCATATCTCGCGGATGCGATACTCGTTGAGCAGCGTGTTGAAGTTCTTGTTCATCGACTCGTTGATGGCCTGCGAGACATACTTCTCGTTCGAACCGATGGCATGTGCCAAGCGCTCGATGGTGAGATCTTGCTGGCAGATAAAGCTGACATCGTCCATCTGCTGATAGATTTTCTCCAAGAGCGAAGCACGCTGGTCGTCGCTGAGCCGGGGATTGGTTGTCTGGGAAGTTGTTCGCTTGGTCGTTTGCGGATTGGTTGCTTGGTCGTTTGGGAGATTGTCAGTTTGATTGTTTTGCGGATTGGTCGTTTGGTCGGCCGTCTGTTTGAGCGACGTTATCTCCTCTTCGTATGCCTTGACGCGCTTGCTGAAGCTGGTGCGCAGCTCTTTCTCGATGTCGGCTTGCCTGACCAGTTCGTCGTTCTTACGATAGAGATCTTTGTTGCTCTCCCATAGCTTGCGGTTTTGACGCACAGCGAAGATGAGCAGGCAGGCCACGGCCAACAGTCCGATGCCGCACACGATGGCTATCACGCTGCGGGCATTCTTCTCTTCGTTGAGCTTGACCACTTGCTTCTCGTATTTGTCCACTTCATGGAAGAACTCGATGTTCTTGATCTTTCCGAACTCATCGGCCGTGTTGATAGAGTCTTTCAGGCTCATCTGCTTGTACTTTGCCTGGTGTTCTTGCTGGCGGTCGCCCATGAGGCGGTAACACTTCTCCTGATATTGGTATACTTTGATAAGCAGGTCGGTGATTTCTTCTCGTTGTGCCTCTTGTTCGGCTTGTTTTAGGAAGCGGAGCGCATGGTCGTATTCGCGCATGCGTATGTACGTAGAAGCAATGTATAGATGGGCCGAGTTGGCATCCACATTCTTCACGGCCATTTTCGCATCTTTATTCTCTATGTATTGTCTGAAATAGTCAATCGCCTCTGCGTTGCGCCCTTTCATCAGGGCCATCATGCCCTTAGATAGCATCACCGCACCCAGATAGAGGCTGTCGTGTGGGATTGTTTTCAGCTGCATATAGCGGTCGATACAGTTCTTCGACTCTGCCACGCTGTCGAGACACCAGTTCAGATACATGATGTTCTGCAGCGAATTGGTCAGCGAGCCCCAGTCTTTCTGTTTCATGCTGATGTCGAAGGCCTGATTGAGATAGCGCTTGGCTGTGCCGTAGTCGTTGAAGAAGAGGTAGATGCCAGCAATGTTGTTGTAGCTCTGGTAGATGGGCTCATCAGCCACTTCCATAGCCTTCTGGAAATAACCGAATGCCGACGAGAAGCTGAAACGCAGCTGAGCGATGCCGCCGGCATTGTTCAAGGCGTAGGCACAGATGCGCTTCTCATCCTTCGTCATGCCCACGTCGTAACGGTTGCCCACGATGGTGAAACAGACCATTGCCTCGTCGAGCCGTCCCTTCTGCAGGAAGTCGTTGCCCCGCTGATAGAGTTGCTTGGAAGGCTCGTTCATATATTGCTGGTAGAGCCGTGACATCTGCGCCGGATCGTTGGCGGCAAGTGCCTTTTCGGAGAATAGTGCCGCCACGGCGAGAAGAATCAGGCACAAAACGCGACAGATGTGTGCCAAATCGGGAATTGGCACATTTTGGAGCGTTTTGATTCTTGGCATTTTCATGGAAAAAACGTAATTTTGCCCGCAAAGTTACTCATTTTTTTTAATTTAAACTCATAGCTTATGAAAAAATTGTCATTTTTCGTTGTCAGTATGATGATGCTTGCTGCTCCTGCATGGGCGCAGAGCAATACAGGCAAAGTCTTGTCGGCTCAGCCGAAGCTGACCGTTGACCAGTTGGTGCAACAGGGCATTGACGTCAACGACGTGACCCATTTGGCCGATGCCAACACCGTGGAAGGTCTTTTCTCGCCAGAGAAGAAACCCGCCAAGCGCGTGTATGGCGTGGGCGACGTGCGCAACAACACCAAGAAGATGCGTCGGGCCGATGAGGGTGAAGGCACGGTGAAGGAGCTCTTCGCCGTGGCTCAGTCGTATCACGAAGGCTATACCTTCAACTACAACGGTGGCGATGTCTTTACATATAAAATAGGTATAGAGCGCGACGGCACCAAGGTGACGCTGACCAACCTCTTCGACATGGAGGAGCAGAGTGCTGGTTCGTACGCCGTCAGTAAGGATCTGCCTGTCGAGGGTGTCTATGACGAGGAAGCCAAGACCATCACCATTCCCTCGGAAACGGTCTGCGGCGACTACGGCGGCTGGTACGATGCCATTCTGCGTGGTGGTACGGTGAGCCAGAACGGACAGCTCACCCCTTCGGCAGAAATTGTCTTCGACGTGGAAGGCGACCTGGAGCGCATCACCGCACGTGAGGCTATCGCCGCTACCTACACCTACGGTACTATCCGTATCTACAAATCGTTCACAGCTGCCGTGGCAAAGACCGACGAGGCCAAGCTGATGACCTTCGTAGAGGATATGGACTTCGGTGAGGCTTATGTAGGAACGACAACAGAACGCACCATCAAGCTCATCAACACAGGCGGCATGGATGCCGACTTCGCCATTGAGCTCGAGGCCGACGGCGATGCCTATACCGTTCTGCCTGAGGCAGGAACAGTTCCCGCTATGGGTACGCTCGACCTTGTCTTCAGCATGAAGCAAGAGACAGCCAGCGAATATGAGGGTATTGCCACGCTAACTTACGACAACGGCACCGACGAGGAGTCGCTCGTCTTCTCCATGATTGGCACCGTCATCGAATACCCTGACTATACGCCAATCATCAAGCAGGGCGAGATGACATTCAAGACCTCTTCACCCTTCCCCTTCGAGATGACACAGCTCGAAGACGGCACACCGGTGGCACAGAGTGGTGCTCACGGTGCCTATGGTAACTCTCAGCTCGACGTATTCTTCACCGTTCCTGAGGGCAAGCTGGCCACCTTCGCCTGGAAGGGCATGAGCAACAACTCCAGCTACTGGTATCAGTGCGCTGGTGGCTACTTCATCGACGACATGAACACAGCCGCTAAATCGTACACCGGTACCAACGAAGACATCAGCGGTTCGGTAGAACTGGCTCCCGGCGACCATCAGGTACGCTTCCAGTACGACGGCTACTACTACACTGGACTTGAGGATAACAAGATGTATGTCTACGACCTTGAACTGACCTTCGCCGACCTTCAGGACAACGCTGCCGAGGTGACTACTCCGGAAGTGGCTCTGGGCAACTTCATCCTCAAGGAAGAGAGCGTCACCGGTACTGGCGAGATTGTGCTGCGCAACAAGGGTGCCAACGAGCTGAAAGTCACCAAGGTGACCAGCGACAACCCTGAGTTCAACGCTATTCCCACATCCGACGGTGTTGCCACGCTGCAATATCTGACCATTCCCGTAGAGTTCACCGCCACTGTAGCAGGTGAGAAGGTGGGTAACCTGACCATTGAGACTACAGCCGGAACCTATCAGGCAGTGATGAAAGCCAGCGTCATGGATATGCCCGACTATGCTTCGATTGTCACGGAAGGACTGGAATACATGACCTTCACGGCCAACGAGCAGTATCCCTTCATCGTTGAGGACGGCAAGGCTTGGAACAAGAACTGCGACGAACCGAACGACGTGATGTGCCGCGCTTCGTTCAAGGTGGCCTTCACCATTCCTGAAGGCAAGATTGGTCACTTCGCTTGGGACGGTGAAGCTTGGGGCGACGCTGTCAACAATAACACCTATTGCGGTGTTGACATGTATGATGCTCCGCGCATGACATCGGGTTCCGCAGCCTTCTACAACAAGGGCGACGGTGCTGCAGCAGGTTCTGACGACCTCGACGACCTCTGGAAGCAGTACACCGAATGTATTGCCGGCGACCACTCGTTCGAGTTCTACTATTATAAGAGCGGTATGGGCGAGGCTCCCGAAGGCAACAAATATGTGGTGAGCAACATCCGCCTCGTGCTGGAAGACTTTGAGAAGTATAATGCCGAGCTGGATCAGGACGAGGTAACCTTCAAGGAGACCTACGTCGGTCCGCAGCGCTATACGACGGCTACCGTCACACTGAAGAACACCGGTTCTGAACCCCTTGTGGTGAACGAAATTACTGGCGACGAGCCGTTCTACGGCATTGTTCCCACTGGCGACGCCAAGTTTGGCAACTCGCTGAGCGTGGAACTCTGGTTCTATCCCGCTGAAAAGGGTGAGTTCACGGGCGACCTGACTCTCCAGACAACCGCTGGCGACTTCGTTGTACACTGCTCGGGTAATGCCAAGGACTACACCGACGAAGGCATCATCATGCTGGGCGACTTCGAGGACGACGCATACAACTGGACCATCCTTGACAGCGACGGCGACGGCAGCAGCTGGAACCTCGGTACCAACATGTGGGGTACCTACTATGAAGACGGCTATTACACCCATGCCGGTGCGCAGTGTCTGGCTTCGGCTTCCGACTGGTACACTCCCGACAACTGGACTTTCTCGCCTGCCATCGCTATTCCTGCGGAGGGTGCCGACCTTTCTTACTGGGTGGCTGCCTTCAGTCCCTACAACTGGCTCGAACACTACAGCTTCTACGTTGCCGAGGATGTCACCGACATCGAGGCCGTCAAGGCTGCCGGTGCCCTGCTCGAGGAGACGATGGAAGAGGCACAAGGTGCTCGCGACGGATGGGTTGAGCGCACATTCAGCCTCGACGACTATGCAGGCAAGACCATCTACCTGTGCTTCCGCCACCACGACACTGAGGGTCAGTATCTGCTCCGCCTCGACGATGTCATCGTCAGAGAGAAGGGTGGCAACACTGGCATCAATTCTGCTGCTAACGCCTACAACGCTACCAGCCGCGAAGTATACAGCGCTTCAGGTATGCGCTTGGGCGAGATGCAGAACGGTCTGAACATCGTTCGCAAGCAAATGGAGGACGGCTCAGTGAAGACCATCAAGGTTGTGAAATAAACCATTCATCATACGAGTTGACAGGTTGGACACGAAACCACCTGTCAACTCGTTCACTTTTAAAAACCCCACAACATCCATGAAAAGAATATACATCATCATCACCGCGCTGATGGCGCTCTGCACAGCAAGCCAGGCACAGGTGAGCGGTATGAACGTTGGCTATTGTATGGGCTACATGGGCGACAACCCTTCGTCGATGGTCTCTACAGTGAAAGGCGATCAGGTGAGTGCTGCCATCTATGTTCCGGCCGACCAAATCAGAGCGTATGCCGGCAACCATATCGACGAGATTAACGTCGGACTGGCCAGCAAGCTCAACGTCCAAGAGGTACAGGTATGGCTTCGCAGCGAGCTTGAAGGCGACAACCTGGCTGAAGGCAGCATCTCGTCTGGCCTGCAGAAAGAGTGGAACGCCGTATCGCTCAGTCAGCCATACGACATCACCGAGGAGACACCAGGTCTCTACATCGGATACACCTACACGCAGAAAGGCACATCGAAGGCCATCGCCGTCATTGAGCTGCCACAACCCAATGCTCTCTACCTGAAGCTCGGCACCGAAGCAGAATGGACTGACCGCTCAGCCGAGGGAGCCCTCTGTATTGAAGCAATGGTCTACGGCGACAACTTGCCAAAGCACAACCTGTCGTTGCTCTCCATGTCGGTACAACCCGTCTTCGTGGTCGACGACCCACAACTGAAGGTGACGGCCATGGTGCGCAACTCGGCCACTGTCACGATCACCGGCTTCGACGCTGTCTGCCAGGTGGACGGAACTGACGAAACCTATACGGCTCATATCGACCAGACACTGGCCTATAACGAGTTTGCTGAGGTTGAGTTCACCATCTCACCGACAGCCATCACCAGTGCCGACCCTGAGTATCGCACGCTGACCGTTACCATCGACAACCTCAACGAGGGTGCCGACGAGGCCATGAGCGACAACACGTTGCAGGGAACCTTCCAGGTGGTGATGCACAACTTCACCCGCATGCCGCTCATCGAGGAGTTCACCACCGAGAAGTGTTCAAACTGTCCACGTGTGGGAGGCTATCTGCATTCGCTCATCGAAGACGAGCGCTTTGCCGGTAAGGTGAACATCGTTGAACACCACTCTGGCTACTACACTGACAAATTCACCATTCAAGCTGACACGCAATGGGAGTGGTTCTACGACAATGTCTACGCGCCTGCTATGATGCTCAACCGTACAGCCGAATATGGCGATGCTCCGGAGACAGCCATCTTCAACCCTGGTTCACTAAACGAACTAAGCAACTATGTTATGAAAGAGCTGCTGAAGCCCGCCTTTGTGAGTCTGAAGATAGACGTCCAGCCCGATGAGCAGAACTACGAGCTGAACATCACCGTCACGGGCGAACGTTCGAAGAGCAACCTGACAGAGAATCCTGCCCGCATCACCGTGATGCTGGTGGAGAGTGGTCTTGTCTCGGAAGGTACGCAGGCTGGCTACAGCGGCGACTATCCCCACCTCAACATCGGCCGCCGCGTCAATGCCGTCTGGGGCGATGTCATCGAATGGGACGGCGACAACTACAGCTACCAGTGCACGCTGAAGTACAGTCCCTCGTATGTCAAGCAGAACCTCGGCATCCTCGCCTTCATTCACGACGGCGACACCAACGACAAGCTGGCCTGGGAGGTATGCAACAGTGCCTACACCAACAACATGAACTTCAACACAGCCACTGGCATCAGCCAGAGTTTCACAGACGGCTTGCCCGCCGAACGCTACTACAACGCTGCCGGACAGCAGGTCGAAGGCATGAAGCCCGGACTGAACATCATACGCAGCCGTGACGGTCGCGTTCGCAAGACGATGCAGAAATAAATAGTGCATCCCCCATCTATCTGTTACGCTATAACATATCATTTCAATTATTCTTAGCTGCACCACGATGCCGTTCTTCATTGGGCGCATCGGGTGCAGTTTTTTTTGATTTTATTTTGCCCATTCGTTTTTTCTTTGTACATTTGTGGCCGCTAAAAGAGCTTAACAAGCTATTGAACTATAAAAAAAGTATCAGCAATCATGAATATCTACAAGAATTTTGTTATTCTTTGCCTGATGCTGACGATGGGTGTTGCCACGTCAGTAATGGCAGAAGAGAAAGGTTGTGGCCATGCAGGAGGCAGCTACACCAGTTATGTCAACCCCTGGATTGGAACGGGTGGTCACGGCCACGTGTTCATAGGAGCCAATGTGCCCTTCGGCTATGTGCAGCTGGGACCTACCGAGCACACCCACGGATGGGACTGGTGTTCGGGCTACCACATCAGCGACTCCATCCTTGTGGGCTTCGGCCATCAACACCTCAGCGGAACGGGCATCGGCGACCTGGGCGACATTGCCTTCCTGCCTGTGAAGCATTGCTGCCAGACTGAAGTGAAGTTTGCTCACCAGAACGAGTTTGTGCGTCCTGGCTACTATAGCATCAAGCTCAGCGAACCGAATGTCTTTGTCGAACTGACGGCCACCAAGCGTGTGGGCTTCCAGCGCTACACATTCGGGGCTGATAACCAGCGGGGCATGGTAGCCCTCAACCTGGCACAAGGCATCGGTTGGGACCATGTCAGCGAAAGCCGGATGACACTCGAATCGCCAACGACAATAACAGGTTTCCGCCGTTCTAAAGGATGGGCCAACGATCAGTGGGTCTACTTCGCCGCTGAATTCTCGACCCCGCTGAAGGTGAAGAAGCAGGTAGGCGACACGCTCGGTGTCTTCATCATCGAGGACATCACGAAGCCTGTGCTCATCAAGTGCGGTCTCTCGGCCGTGAGCATCGACGACGCGAAGGCCAACCTGCAGGCTGAGCTGCCCGGATGGGACTTCAACGCCACCGTCAAGGCTGCCGACGAAGCCTGGAACGACGAACTGGGCAAGATAGACATCGACACCGACAACGACGACACGCGCACCATCTTCTACACAGCCCTCTACCACACGATGACGGCTCCCTCGGTGTTCAGCGATGTCACCGGACGCTATCGCGGTGCTGACGGACAGGTACACCAAGGCAACTTCACCAACTATACCACCTTCTCGCTCTGGGATACCTACCGCGCAGCCTACCCGCTCATGACGCTTATCCATCCCGAGAAGCAGGCCGACCTGGCACAGACATTCCTCAACATCTACAAGCAGCAAGGCAAGCTGCCTGTCTGGCATCTGATGGGCAACGAAACCGACTGCATGGTAGGCAATCCGGGTATCCCCGTTCTGGCCGACATGGTGCTGAAGGGATTTGTTGAAGACAAGGCACTGGCCCTCGAGGCCATGAAGACTTCGGCCATGCTCGATGAGCGAGGCATGAACCTGCTGAAGCAGTATGGCTATCTTCCCTACGACAAAGACCCCACCTTCGAGACAGTTGCCAAGGGATTAGAGTATGCACTGGCCGACTGGTGTGTGGCTCAGGTGGCAAAGCAGTTGGGCAAGAAAGCCGACTACAAATACTTCTTCGACCGCTCGATGTCGTACAAGAAGTATTTCGACCCGAAGACGGGCTTCATGCGTGGTAAGGGCAGCGACGGTAAGTTCCGCGAGCCTTTCAACCCCTTCGGAGCCGTACACCGTCAAGACGACTACACCGAGGGCAACGCCTGGCAGTACACTTGGCTCGTGCCCCACGATGTTCACGGACTGGTTAGCTGCTTCGGCGGCGAGAAACCTTTCGTCGAGAAGTTCGACTCGCTCTTCATCGCATCGGGCGACATGGGAGCAGAGGCATCGCCCGACATCAGCGGTCTCATCGGTCAGTATGCCCACGGCAACGAGCCTTCGCACCATATATTATATATGTACAACTACGTGGGACAGCCCTGGAAGGGTGCCCGTCTGCTGCGACAGACCATGCACGAGATGTACTTCAACGACTTCGACGGCCTCTCGGGCAACGAAGACGTAGGCCAGATGTCGGCATGGTACGTTCTCTCTTCGATGGGACTCTATCAAGTAGAACCCGCCGGCGGTAAGTTCATCATCGGTTCGCCGCTCTTCAAGGGCATCACCATGAACGTTGGCAATGGCAAGACCTTCACGGTGAAGGCTCTGGACAACAGCAGCGACAACATCTACGTGCAGAGTGCGCGCCTCAACGGCAAGCCCTACACACGGTCGTACCTGATGTTCCAAGATATTGTTCGCGGTGGTACGCTCGAACTGCAGATGGGTCCGAAGCCCTCTGCATGGGGTACGAAAGCGAAGGACAGACCTTAGGTTTCGAGCTGAGAGGTGAGAGCTGAGAGGTGAGAGGTGAGAAGTGAGAGGTGAGAGGTGAGAGATATGAAAGATATGAAGGCGCTCAGTATTATCAAGGACAAGCATAAACGGGCCGTCTGGCGGAGAGCTTTCCGCATCTGGCAACATAAGCCCCACGAGGTGGCGCCGCTCTCAACGGAGCGGCACACCTGTTGTTCGTGCGCCACGGAGTTCACGGGCAACTTCTGCCCACGCTGCGGGCAGTCGGCGCGCATAGGCCGGTTCTCCTTCAAGAAGGCCTTCCTGCTCTTCTTAGATGTCTGGGGCATGGGCAATCGCGGCATGTATCACACCATCCGCGACCTGCTGCTCCGACCGGGCTACATGATTCGCGACTACATCTGCGGCATGCAGTCGGCCTACTTTCCTCCGTTCAAGATGTTCTTCTTGCTGACAGCCCTTACGCTGCTCGTCGAACACGGCTTCAGCTTCGCTCCAGAGGAGAAGAAAGAGGATGCGAAGGTCGAAGTAACGACAACGAAAGACACTACCAAGACGGAAGCCGGGCAGCATAAAGACTTAGTCGTGAGTTCCTTATCTTCTGTCGTCAACTCCATCGACACGCTCGAGGAAAAAAGTCCTGCCATCACCTCGCTCCTGTTCCTGCTGCTCATCGCCGCACCACTGTTCATCTTCTTCCGGAAGTCGCCCACCATCCCCGACCTCCGATTCCCCGAGTTTATCGTGGCGATGGTCTACACGTCGAATATGGTCAGCATCTACTCCGTCATCGGCGCTGTGTTCAATTCGTTCATCATCAAATGCCTCACGGTACTGATGGTCTTCGTGGCTCTCCGCCAGTTCTCCGGATTCTCCAAGATGCGGGTGCTGGGCTATATCATCCTGTCGGCCATCATCGCCTTCGTCATACTGACAACCATCATCCTGGTTTTCACGTTCTTCGTCTATTATGCCACCGACGGGAAGTAATCGCAATCAAAACAACTCTCAAAAACAATAACGACTATGTTGAAATCGAAAACACCCAAACTGCTCGCCGTCGCAGCTCTGCTAACGGCAGTGGCAACGACGCTCCACGCCCAGGTCAATGCTGAGATAGACATCAACAACCGCTACACCAGCGTGGTGCCCGACAACACCAAAGTATACAAATCGAAGCGGCCGCCCGTAGAGGAACGTCTCTTTATCTCTACGGCCGTGGAGAAGAAGATCAAGGAGGTACAACAGCTGCTCAGCGGCAATCCCCGTCTGGCATGGATGTTTGCCAACTGCTTCCCCAACACGCTGGAATCGACCGTCCATTACCGCGTCATCGACGGCGAGGACGACACCTTCGTCTATACGGGCGACATACCTGCCATGTGGCTGCGCGACTCTGGTGCACAGGTATGGCCTTACGTCCAGCTGGCCAACGACGACCCCCGACTGAAGAAGATGCTCCGCGGCGTCATCCTGCGCCAGCTGAAGTGCATCAACATCGACCGCTATGCCAATGCCTTCAACGATGGTCCGACGGGAGCCGGATGGCAGAGCGACGCCACCGACATGCAGCCCGACGTCTTCGAGCGTAAGTACGAAATCGACTCGCTCTGCTATCCCATCCGCCTGGCTTACTGGTACTGGCAGGTGACGGGCGACAGCTCTATCTTCGGCGACATCTGGATGGAAGCCATCCAGAACATCCTGCTCACCTTCCACGAGCAGCAGCGCAAGGATGGCCGCGGCCCCTATCACTTCTTCCGCATGACCGACCGCACCTACGACACCGTAGGCTGGCAAGGCTACGGCGCGCCGGTGAAGCCTGTAGGACTCATTGCCTCCGTCTTCCGTCCCAGCGACGACCGCACCTCCCTACCCTTCCTCGTGCCGTCCAACTTCATGGCCGTCTCATCGCTCCGCAAGGCAGCCGAGATACTGGAAAAAGTCAATGCCAAGAACAGTAGTATCAATGACATCTCCGCCCGTCAATCTCCACTGAGCATGGCCATCGACTGCCGCACCCTGGCCGACGAGGTGGAGCAGGCCCTGAAGCAGTACGCCATCGTTGACCATCCGAAGTATGGCAAGATCTACGCCTTCGAGGTAGACGGTTTCGGCAACCGTCTGCTGATGGACGATGCCAACGTGCCCAGCCTGCTGGGAATGGGCTATCTTGGCGACGTACCCCTCGACGATCCCATCTACCAGAACACCCGCCGCTTCGTGTGGAGCGAGGACAACCCCTGGTTCTTCCGGGGCAAGGCAAGCGAGGGCATCG
Source organism: uncultured Prevotella sp. (assembly GCA_946624005.1). Taxonomy (GTDB): domain Bacteria; phylum Bacteroidota; class Bacteroidia; order Bacteroidales; family Bacteroidaceae; genus Prevotella. Next base: position 49,162 of record CAMORS010000005.1, read on the forward strand.
GCGGTCCGCACATCGGCTACGACATGGTATGGCCTATGTCCATCATGATGAAGTGCTTCACCTCGCAGGACGACGACGAGATACGTTGGTGCATGCGCACCCTGCTCCGTACCGATGCCGGTATGGGCTTCATCCATGAGTCGTTCAACAAGGACGACGCCACCAACTTCACCCGCCCCTGGTTTGCCTGGCAGAACACGCTCTTCGGCGAGCTCGTCCTGAAGCTCATCGCCGACGGCAAGGCTCCGCTGCTGAACAATCTCTAAACACCCCAACACCTCACCAAAATGCCCGGAATCCCTTTATTCATGCGGGTTTCGGATGGTGAGGTGTCCGCTAAACATCTCACCAAACATCTCACCAAACACCTCACCATCTGGGGTGGGGTTCTGGTGGGGTCTCTGGTGAGGTGTTTGGCGAACACCTCACCATCGGGAAGTCCGATAAACAGAGGGATTCAGGATGATTTGGTGAGGTGTTGACCTATTTTTTTCGAAAAACTATTCTGTGAAAAATGCGCAGTTCCGGTGAATAGTTTCTGAGCTTGTCAGAAATGGTCGCTGAGCTTGTCAGAGATAGTCTCTAATGCGGTCAGAGATAGTTTCTGAGCTCGTCAGAGATGGTCTCTAATGCGGTCAGAGATGGTCGCTGAGCTCATCGAAGATGGCGTTTTAATCCTTCGAATGAGGTATCGGCATGAATTATAAAGAAAAAAGGAAAAAATCCCAACAATTATTTGGTTATTTCAAAAAGATTGCTTATATTTGCCCCCATGAAACATTCTTAAACGGAAACAGGCTGCAGCGACAGCTGTTCCGGACCTCTCTGACCAACATTTTGCAATCAAGAAAACCCATACCGAAACAATCTCAAATCAAAAAAAACAATAAAGCAATGAAAAAGACCATCCTTTCTCACAGTATGGCCGTTCTGCTGCTCACGATAGTGGGAAGTCTGGCCGCTCAAGCCAAGGTGATCATACCCTTTGGCCAAGTTTACCAGCAGCCCTTCGAGGCTAAGTATTATTATGCCGTGCAGGGAGCCGAAGGCCCCGGCGACACATGGTTTGCCCTCGACTTCGACGACACGTCATGGGGCACGCTCACGATGCCTATCTCGAGCGAGGGAACCATCACCTACTACAACACGGTACGCCCCAATGAGCGTTGCCGCTACTGGGTGCGCAAATATTTCAACCTGACGAGCGCCGACCTCACCAACGACTTCTTCATCCAGTATGCCCACGACGACGAGTGCACGCTCTATCTGAACGGCACGAAGCTGTTCGACGAGAATGGAGCTGCCAACTACAACATCTACCGTCTGACCGAAACGACGAAGGCATTGCTTCAAGCTGGCGAGAACGTGCTCTGCATGTACGTCAACGACAGTGGCGGCGGCGGCATGTACATGGACTTCGGACTCTACGAGGACGAGGGCGACTTCCAGGACATCGTCAAGGAGAGCAACCTGCCCGTCTCGTTCACCAACGACACGGAGAACCCGTGGCAGCTCAACGGCGTCAATGCCGTCAACGGCAACCAGGGGAAGAACTACTCTACCTCGACGCTGCAGATGACGTTCACCAACACTTACACCGCCGAACTGAAGTTCGACTGGTTCAAATATCGCTACTACGGTGGCGGACTCGACCTGCAGCTCTACATCGACGGCGTACTGATGAGCTCCACCACCAACAGCAGCTGGACGACACCCCGCTTCTATATCCAGCCCGGAGAGCATGTCGTCACATTCCGCGACACCATCGGCAGCGACAACTACCGCGCCAATAGCGGACTGCGCAACATCATCCTGCGCGAGATTTATCCCTTAGAGAGCGCCGTACTGACCGCCAACTCCATGCCGATTACGTTCCAGAACAACGATACGTATCCTTGGACCATTGAGGATGGGTATATACAGAACACCAACTATGGTTACAACAACACCACTTCAAGATTCTCAACCACCTTTACCATTGAACAGACTTCCAAGTTCCAGTTCTATTACAGAAGCATGAGGAAAGACGGCAACTCTGGCAGCTCGTCCTACCACCAGACAAAGTTCTTCATGAATGGCATTCTATACGAATATGCCTACGACAGGAGAGAGTTCGACAATCGCATAGCCATCGGCTTAGAGCCCGGCACTTATACCTTCGAGTTTGTTGATTCTGTATACAATACAGGAACAGAATACGTATCGCAAATTAAGGATATCGAACTCTCCAACAATTGGATCGACGTGGAGCTGGCTTCGGCAGGCACGTTGGGCTATGAGGTACTCTACAGCGGAAAGGCCGATGTGCTTGACGATGCGGAATTCGTGAAAGTGACCGGTCCGATGAACGCCGCCGACTGGACAGACATTATGAACATGCAAAACCTCATTGCCCTTGATCTGAGTGGGGCCGTGATTGCAGAGATTCCAAATGGGGCTTTCAGAGACAAGAGCCGGCTCAACAGCGTCATCATGCCCGAGGGTATCACACGTATTGGCGAGAATGCCTTTAGAGGAACAAATCTCAGAACGGTGAACATCCCCTCGACCGTCATTACTATTGGAAAGTTGGCTTTTTATGGCACGCCATTACAGCATCTAACTTTTACTGAAAATGCAACTATCGACAAGATAGAAGAACTCGCCTTTGCAAATTGCTCCTCGCTACAAGATGTCGATTTCAGCAATACAATCGCACTTACAAACATTGGCAATGGAGTATTCTATAACTGTAAGCAGTTAAACAATATAATAATACCGAACACTGTAACGACAATGGGCTATGCTGTATTGCAAGACTGCTCAAAGCTAAAGTCTGTGGTATTCTCCGAGGCCATGACTATCATTAACGACCACATGTGTTCGGGATGTACGGCCCTTGAGAACGTCCAAATGCCTACGGAGCCTATTAGCATTAATTATGCAGCGTTTAACGGAACAAGTAGTTTGAAGAACATAGACATACCGAATACCGTTAAGGAAATCAAGGGTTATGCATTCCAAAACAGCGGACTGGAGTCCATCGCATTACCTGTCACTCTTGATTATCTTTACAGCTGTGCATTCAACAATTGTAAGAGTCTGAAACACATAGAAATGCCTTCATATCTGGAAGCTGGAGATGCTGGATACTACACACGTTACTACTGGGCAAGCAATGACTATATAACCTCTGATTATGGAAGCGAAGGAGGTAGATATTATGGCTATCGTAGAAACTTTATAAATTGTCCCGCTATCGAAACTATCGTAATGCGTTCCGCAACACCTCCTGCTATCACCAGCGACCCGTTCGAAGGCAGCCGTTCAAAGAATCTTATAGAAATTGCCGTTCCCTCATTCTCCGTCGTCAACTACAAACTCGACACCTACTGGAAGCAGTTCGGCAGTATCGTTGAGGGTGACGATGTAGACTACTGGAAGATTACCTCGCCGCTGATGCTGACTAATAACCGCCGCATGCAGGGTAAGCCCGACATCGACCTCTACTTCGGCGGACAGCTCACCGTGGGCGGCTCGGCACCGATGCCGACAGGACAGTTCAACTATTATGTCAACGAATCGAACCCCGGCCGACTGCTGAACACATGCGACGCACTGACAGCCGACAATGCCGCTACGATGTTCTCCGTCGAGGCCAACAAGTGGTTCTTCTTCACACCGCTCTACGACGTGAACATCGCCGACATCGAGGTGAGCAACGGTGCCAGCTACGTGTTCCGCTACTACGACGCTCAGAACCGCGCCGCCAACGGAGCCTCAGGCAGCTGGAAGAATGTTGACACCGACAAGCTCGTGGGTGGACAGGGATACATCTTCCATTGCAACACCGCCTGCACCATCACCTTCCCAGCCGATGCTACTGGTCGCGCCAAGCTGTTCAACACGGGCGACGTGACCCGACAGCTGACCGTCAACGAGGCAGAGTCGACAGCCAACCGCTCGTGGAACTATGTGGGCAACCCCTACCCTGCCTACTACGACATCTACTACATGGACTTCACGGCACCTATCACCGTATGGAACGGATCGACCTACAAGGCCTACTCCATTGCCGACGACCAGTTCGTGCTGCGTCCCATGCAGGCCTTCTTCGTGCAGAAGCCCGACGCTGTGGACAACATCATCTTCCACAAGGAGGGCCGACAGCTGACCACCGACGTCAACCACCTCAATGCTGCTCCGCGAGCCAATGCCGCAACGCGCAGTAACCGCAGCCTGTTCGACATCCAGATAGAGAGCAGCGAGCTGAGCTCTGACGAGACCCGCGTGGTGGTCAACAGCCAGGCACAGATGGGCTATGAGGTAGAGCGCGACGCTGCCAAGTTCATGAGTTCGGAACCACAGGTGCCGCAGCTCTACACCTTCGACACCGAGGGCAACAGCTACGCCATCAACGAGCGTCCGATAGACAACGGACTGGTCAGCCTGGCCTACTATGCCGGACAGGCTGACAACTACACCATCCGAGCCCTGCGCGCCGATGGCACCGTGAGCCTGTACGACAGCGAGACCGACACCACCGTCGACCTCACTACAGAGGAGTATACCTTCTATAGCGATCCGACCAACGGTATCAACACCAGTCGCTTCAAGCTGACTTTCACCGTCGCCGATACGACACCCACCGACATCGAAGGCATTGACGTCGTGCACGATGCGTCTCAGACGCGTCACATCTACGACCTGCAGGGCCGCCGTGTGGACGAAGCCCAGAAGGGCATCTTCATCGAGGACGGCAAGAAGATTGTCCGCAAGTAACTTGTCAACTTGTTAACTTGTCCACTTAAAAAAAGAACAACTATGCGAGGTTTCAAGTATATTCTCTTCGCGTTGGCATTCATAGCGAGTGCCAACGTGTGGGGGCAATACAATCCGGCGAACCCTGCGGAGCCTGGAGCACCTGTTCGGCAGCACACGCTGACGCTTCAGGCCGATCCGCCTGGGGGAGGAAGCTTCAACCTAAACGCGACGACCACCCAGAATGCGGGTGCCACCATCAGTCTTCGCGCCTATACGGCTTCCAACTTCACGTTCGTCTCGTGGGAAGAAGATGGCACGGTCATATCCACCACCGCCAACTTCAACTACACGATGCCCGACCGCGACGCCACGCTCATTGCCCACTACATCTATACACCTTCCAGTCCAGCGGAGCCTTCCGAGCCTGATATTCTGGCCAAGCCCGTCTTTTCGAATCTCTATCTGACGGCCAATCCATCGGCTGGCGGCAGCTTCAACATCGCAAGCGGCAACAGCTATCAGGTGGGCAATTCCGTCAGAGTGCAGGCCAATCCGGCTTCCAATTTCACGTTTACGAACTGGACACTCAATGGCGAAGTCATCTCTACAAGCCGAACTTTCGACTATGTCATGCTGGAAGGCATCGACGCCAACCACCTCGTGGCCAACTTCACGTATACGCCGGGCAGTCCCAGTGAGCCCAGCCAGCCGGTGTTCAACCGTAGGGTCTACCTGATGGCCGACCCTGCTGCAGGCGGATATTTCAACGTGGCAAGCGGCAACGAGTATGCCGAAGGGTCGTCGCAGACCTTCCGCGCCTACAACAACCAGTGGTATACGTTCCAAAACTGGACCATCGACGGCGTCATCGTCAGCACCAGCAGCACGTACACGATGACCATTCCCGACCACGACGTTACGCTCGTGGCCCACTACAGCTACGAATACAATCCCGGCAACCCCAACGAGCCGGGACAACCCACCGACAAGCACCTCAGCATCTATGGCATGACGGCCAACGGCATGCTCGGGCAGACGGTGCTCTATCCTGTATTCTTAGAGAACACCGAGGATGTCTATGGTGTCACGGTGGTGCTGAAATTCCCTGAGGGCTTCACGCCCATCACGTCCAATGCCGTGCAGGCAGAGCGTGCCGCAGGCCATTCGCTGGTAGTGGAACCCTACTCCGCCGAAACGAATGCCTACCGCTTCGACCTGACGGGCAACACGCCGCTGACGGGACAGAACGGTAAGATCTTCGACGTTCCTGTGAGCATCGGCAGCAGTCTGATGACCGGACAGAGCTACGAGGTGATTCTCTCCAATGCAGCCCGCGTCAACCTCGACGGCTCTAAAGAGGTGATTAACACCCGCAACGGCTATATCTATGTTGAAGAACAGAAGGAGGACGGCCTCTATGCACAGTTCGCCTACGAGAAGCTCCAGGGAAGGGTGAAGTTCAACAACCTCTCGTCTGACAAGGCGCTGAGCTACTTCTGGGAGTTTGGCGACGACACATTCAGCACCGAGCAGTCGCCCCTGCATGTCTACGCCCGGTCGGGTTACTACGATGTTCGCCTGACCGTTCAGGGACAGACGGGCACCGACGTGGCGATGATGACCGTACTGATCAACGACGAGTCGACTTGGCGCGTCAATGGTTCATTCTTCCTTGACACCGAGGTGCGCTCCGTGCGCCACTTCACATCGGCAGACGATCTCTTTGCCTTCCTCTCGGCACGTCCCATCGACAGCAACATGCAACTGACGGTAAAGGCCGGCGAGACGTTCAGCTATGCGCTGACCGACGAGAACATCGCCCGTCTGTCGGCCATACAGACAGCGCTGGCCGACGGTGGCTATACCCTTTCCATAAAGAAAGGTGCTGGCACGGGCGAGGCAGTCCTGAGCTTCGGCAATCCCGGCGACCACATCGAGAGCAACGTGGTGCAACTCTTCACAGCGCTCGGACAGAGCATCGCCTGCGACGACGTCACCATCCGTCTGTGGGGCATCGGCTTCAACCCCTCGAAGCTCACCGCCGTTGAGGGGCAGACCATCCTCGCTGGCCAGACGACAGCCGAAGTAGACTTTGCGCCCATCAGCACCGACCTCACCTTCACGTGGACGGCCACTGCCGACTCCGATGCGCTGTCGGGCTTCACAGAACAGGGAACGGGCAACATCCCCGCGATGACCATCGCCAGCACCAGCAACGAGGAATGCCACCTTATTTATAATATAAGCGCTAAGTATCAGGGACGTCCCTTCATGGACCTGACGCATACCATCACGGTGAAGCCTTCGCTTGAAGGTCAGTTTACCAACCTCAAGCCTGCCGACGGAGCCTCCCTGCAGACAACGACGGTCACCCTCGAATGGAACGAGATCCGCAATGCCGTCTACGATGTCTACCTCTGGAACGCTGCCAACCAGCGTCCCGCCACTCCCGTGGCAGCAGGCATTGCAGAGCTGAGCTACACATCGCAAAACTTCTGTCAGAACGAGAAGAGCTACAAATGGCAGGTGGTGGCCCGCAACGGCGAGCAGCAGCTGGCCAGTGACACCATGCACTTCTCAGTACATGTTCTGCCCGACCTCCATGTAATAGCTGTCAATGCATACGGTGAAGACCCGCAAGAGCCTTCTTATCTTGAGGCAGCCCGCACCATCACCGTAGAATGGACCGTACGCAACGACGGCGAAGGCGACACGGGCTCTCAGACATGGACCGACCGTGTGTGGCTCGTTCCTGACGTCTATGGCGGAACGAACCAAACCAACTGCAAGCTTATGGCCACGGTGCAAAACGTGCGCAGCCTCTCGGCTGGCGGACAATACACCAACCAGGCACAGTTCACCGTCGAGGAGTCGCAATATGGGAGCTACTATCTGCTTGTGTCCTCCGATATGAGCAGCGTCACACAGATAGAATGGAGCAGTGTAGGTGGCTCCATCGTCAATCCGTACGAACCAGGCAATGGTTCCTACGGCTATCTCTACGCCAAGACTACCGCTTCGGGCAACCACGTCGAAGAGGATGGCGAGACATCGACACGCTCCGACAATTTCTTCTACCAGAAGATAGACATCGCCATGCCCACCATGGACGATACCGACTGGACACTCCTCAAGCAGTTCTACCTGCAGCAAGGCAATGGCGCGGGATGGAAGACGAAGTGGAACTTCGATGTCGAGCGCCACACAACGCTGACGCTGCCTGGTGTGAGTATCCTCAGCGGACACGTCGTCAGCATCGACCTGCCTGAGAACGGGTTGACAGGCTCGTTCCCCTTCGACCTGTTCCGCCTACCCTCTCTGCGCTCGCTCAACCTCAGGGCCAACCAGCTCTCAGGCGATATAGCAGAAGGCATGGCGGCCTTCATCGCTGCCAGTGGGGACATGCAATTCCCGCTGACAACGCTCAACATCGCCAACAACCAGCTCGAAGGCAATATCGGTGCTTTCGTGCAGCCGCTGACAGCACTGACAACGCTCTATGCTTCGGGTAACCGCTTCGACGAGGTGAGTCCGATGATTCCACAGAAGGTAACAACGCTTACATTGGGCGGACAGACCATCTACTGCATCATCGACCTCGACTTCCTGTCGGGCAATGTCTCACCTGCCGCTCTGCTGGCACAGTTGCCGAACATCGTGCGCTATAGCCACAGCCAGAGGCAATACGCCGACGCTGTCACGATTATCTGTTCTGCAGCCGACGATTGGCAGGCACGACTGGCGGTGAGCAGCGACAATATCACGTTCAGCAACGAAGGCAGCCAGAATGTCTTCTACGGCGAGAGTGGCAGCACCATCAGTCTGAGCAGTCTGTCGCCGTTAGAAGACTGCACCTTCAGCATGCGCTTCACCTTCCCGCAGGGCGATGCCAACTTCAACGGCGATGTCAACGTGCTTGACCTGCAGGCGCAAATCAACTTCGCCTTCGAGGCATACAACGACCGTCCGTTCAACTTCACCGCTGCCAATCTCTATGTCGACAATGTCATCAACGTTCAGGACGTGGTGAAGATGGCCGACCTGCTACTCAACGTTGGAGGTAATCTCGCACCTTCGCACCCCCGCACCCCCGCACCTTCGCACCCCTCGGGGAGTTCGGGAGGGGCCTCACTCTCCGTCAGCAACGGCAGACTGTGGATAGAGACCGACACGCCCGTGGCAGCCTTCGAGGTGACGCTGAGCAGCAACAGTGCCGTCAGCGTGAGCAACAGTTTGGAGGAGATGGGCTTCACCTGTCTCACCCGCACTCATGGCGACATCACGCGCTTGGTGGGCTACTCTATGAACAATGCTACAATCCCCGTCGGCACAACAGCCATAGCACACCTCTCGCAGGCCGATGCCCACGTGCTTCATGCCGTGCTGGCCGACAGTCAGGCAGACGAAATAGATGTCATCATCGCTGAGGGCGGCAACGTCGCCACCGACATCTCCCCCGCTGAAGCTGTGTACGACGTGATTCCGTCGCGTCCCATCTACGACCTGCAAGGAAGAATGATTGGCCATCCGACATCACCCCTCAAGAAAGGTGTCTATATCGTAGACGGGAAAAAGGTATTCATCAAATAACGCTAAAACCGGAATGATATGAATGAAGGTTTTGAATGATGAATGAAGAATGAAGAATTATGAATAATGAATTGTGCATTATGAAATATAAAACAAGATACTGGCTACTGACGTTATGCTTCCTTACCATAGCGTCAACCGCTCTTGCACAAAGGCGAAACATCCTTTCTGTGCCGGACACGAAGGTGAGCATCGGACAAGCACTACTGCCGGTAACGATAGAGAATACCGACGAGATTGTAGGATTGCAGTTCGACATCACCTTGCCCACAGCGGTAACTGCTGGCAACGAGGCCGTCACGACCAACCGCTGCGACGGACACACCATCATCATCCGAAAGATGGAGGCCACTCGCTACCGCGTGATGCTCTACTCGGAGGGGATGAAGCCCCTCATCGCCCAACAGGGAACGGTGTTCTTTATCCCTATCACCACACCACAGTCGTACAGCCAGGGCGGCGAACACCCGATGTCCATCGGTAACGCCACGATGACCATCGCCTCGGGCGAGAATGTGCTGACAGATGCCAAGGCGGGCAAGCTCATCGTTTCCGACCTGCCCGACCTCACCGTGAAGAACATCCAGCCCCAGGGGCTGTCTATCGTCCCCGACGAACGGCTTTCGCTCTCATGGCAGGTACAGAACGTAGGCGGGGCTCCGACGGGCAAAGGGTGGACCGAGCAGATCCTACTGGTCAACAAACTTGGTACGCGTACCAAGCTGCTGGCCACCACCTATTGCGAAGAATCGCTGGCAGCTGGTGCCTCGCTGAACCGACAGGCAGAGATCACTATACCGAAACTGCTCGGCATCGATGGCAATGCTTATCTGCAGGTGCGCATCGTGCCTACCAGCGAAACGGGTGAGAGTACGGCTGCTCAGGGCAACAACATGCTGCAGGCAACGCAGACGTTCACCGTAGCAAAACGGCTGTTCGTCGAAACGTCTCCCGCAGAGATTGCAGAGAACAGCAGTCAGCGCATCATGGTGAAAGTAAGCCGTAGCGGCGACTGGAGCGGCGAACAGACATTCACCATCTCTTCCAGCGATGCCCGTCTGCGCCTTCCTCAGCAAGCCACCGTACCAGCTGGTCAGTCTGGAGTGGAGCTGTTCACCAATATCACGGACAACAGTGTGGTCGACGACAATGACATCGTCACCGTAACAGCATCAGGCAACAGCTATCCTGCTGCCAACGGACAGCTCATCATCAACGACAACGAGATGGCCGACCTCACGCTGACAGCCTCGAAGAGTACAGTCAGCGAGGGCGAAACCTTCCAACTCACCGTCTCAACAGCCACCCCCCAACACTCATCACCCATCACGGTGACGCTGACCAGCGAGCATCCCAAGCGATTCTCTTTCCCGCAGACGGTAAGCATCCCAGTGGGGAAGAAAACGGCAGTGGTGGAAGTGACGGCCATCGACGACGACTTGCCGGCGCAGACGCTGTCCTCTGCTTTCACGGCTTCGGCTCCCCGTCACAACACAGCAGAGGCCATCGTCTTGCTACAGGATAACGACCTGCCAGTGCTGACACTGGAGCTCTCACCCTCTACTGTTCAAGAAAATGCTGGTCCCCTTGCCGTTGCTGCCACACTCAGACGTACCTCCCATACCGACTCGAAGATTACCGTCCGCCTCACCGACGACGCCAACGGGGCTCTCTATTACGGCAATCAGTCGATCGAACTGGCAAAGGGCGTTGAGGAGGTTCACTTCAATCTGGGACCTGTAGACAACGCCTCGGTCGATGGCGATCGTAACTATACCCTCACGGCGGCCGTATGGCTTTCGTCGTGCAGCTGTAGTGCAGTAGGCGAATCGGCAGGCAGCGTCACAGCGCAACTGCGTGTCCTCGACAACGACGGACCGGCGCTGAGCCTTTCTTCGTCGAAGGCGACAGTGAAAGAAGGTGACAAGACAACGCTCACCATCGAGCGCAACACTTCCAACGTTTCGCAGGCACTGACCATCGCCCTCTCGAGCGACTACGACGCCGGGCTCACCTACAGCCACAGCGTCACCATCCCCGCAGGCAAGAAATCGGCTACCGTAGAGGTGACAGCCAAGACCAACAGCCAGACGGGCGACAATCACACCGTCGTCTTCACAGCCCAAAGTAGCGGCTATGCCTCGGCTACCTGCTACATCATGGTGACCGACCAGACGTTGCCTGATGCCCGCATCAGCAGCCTCACGGCCAACGTACAGGAGGCGGAGGTGGGAACGGAAGCACAGCTGACGATGGTTGTCAACAATGAGGGTGTCGCCGAATTGCCAGCCGCCGTAGCCGTGAAGGTTTACAGTCAGGGCGAGGCAAAGGCTGTAGCCACGCTCTATACATCGGAAGCTCTTGCCGCCGGAGGAAGCCAGACGCTCAACAGAAACATCATCCTTCCCACGGAAGTAGGACGCCATCAGTTCTATGCGGTGGTCAATGAGTCGGGTGAAGTGAAAGAACTGTCGCACACCAACAACACCTCGCAGACAGTCGCCATCAACACGATTGCTCCGTATAGCATCACCGTCACTACCAACAAGACGGTCTACAAGCAGGGTGAAACGGCAATCATCACTGGTCAGCTCACAGGTAACAACACTGCCGGTACAGCCGTCGACCTCTACATCATCAACGAGGGCGCACGGCAGGTATTCCCCGTCACCACCGACCAGCAGGGTGCGTTCCGATATGAATACACGCCCTACTCCCTGCAGTCGGGCCACTTCATCGTCGGAGCCTGCTATCCCAACGAAGGACAGACCACCGAGATGGCCGCCTTCGATGTGTACGGGCTGCGACGCACAGACAATAGCACCATCACCTGCGATGTGGTATGTGGTGAAACCGCAACTGGAAACATCCTACTGTTTAATCCTGGTAATCTGGCGCTGACAGGCGTCAAAGCAGAAATTCTTTCCGCTCCCGACAATTGTGTGGCAAGCGTTAACATCCCTTCAACCATTGCTGGCGGCAAGACGGTTCAACTGTCGTATTCTTTGAAAGGAACATCACCTACGCTCAAGAACCAATGGGATGCTGTGGAGGTGAAGGTATCGACCAGTCAAGGAGTCATCCAGAACACCACACTCTATTTCTATTGTCGCAATGCGACAGCCAAGCTGATGGCAAGCACACAAAACATTCAAACAACAATGTCGAAGAACGAAGGTCGCGACTACCAACTGCAACTGACCAACATCGGTAAGGGCAATTCTGGCAAGATCACGTTGGCACTGCCAGATTGGATTAAATCCTTGTCCGGTCAAACGCTTCCTTCACTGAACCAAGGCGACTCCATCACCATCTCCCTGCACTTCACGCCTACTGACGACATGAAGCTCAATGTTCCCGTGACAGGTATGCTCGGTATCAATTGTGAGAATGGTGAAGGAACGTCTGTGAACTTCAGCATCACTCCTGTGTCAAACGTCAATGGAACTCTGGAAGTTGATGTTACGGACGAGTACACCTACTACACTGACGAAGCACCTCATGTAAGTGATGCTCAAGTTGTCATTCGCAATGCCGTTACAGGTTCATTGGTAGTACAAGGACTGTCCAACGCCGATGGTATTTACACCGTTAGTCTTCCTGAAGGTTACTATCAGCTGAACGTAACAGCCGACCGCCACGACTCCTTTACAGGCAACATCCTCATCGACCCTGGCACCACAACACGAAAGACTATCAACCTTAGTGTTCAAGCCATTTCGGTGACTTGGGATGTACAGGAAACAGAAGTGGATGACGAATATGAAATCGTCACGACGGTCAACTACGAAACCAATGTTCCCACACCGATCATCCAGGTAGATGTACCCAACCGAGTGGCTGGTGAGAACTTGACACCTGGCGAGTCGCTCATCTTCTATGCACTGCTCACCAACAAGGGACTCATCAACGCTCTCGATGTTGCGTTGAGTCTTCCCGAGCAGACGGGTGAATACCTTTGGGAACCGCTGTCGCAATACACAGGGCTGGAAATAGCTCCGCAAACCACAGTGACCATCCCCATCAAACTGACACGCACGGATAATGTGCAAGGCATACGTCGTGCCTCCTCTAATGGGGACGGCTGCTACATCCGTACCTATTATGAATGGAAATGGAAATGTGGCAGCGACTTCAAGTGGCACTGCTATCAAGTTCCTGTGCAGTACAGAGTTTGCCCTTCATCACCGAAACCATCAGACAACAATGACAACAATCCGAAACCTATAGGACCTTACCCTCCATCCAGACCTGATAACCCGACTGGACCCAAAGTGGGACCGAATGGCCCTGACGGTCCGACCATCTACTATCCACATGTCAACTTCCCAGATCTGCCAACAATCAATATCGACCACTGCATACCGTGTGTAGATCATTATGGAAAGAAACTTGTTGATTGCTTGTTAGGATTCATTCCCGTTTACGGATGTGCAAAGGGTGGATATGATTGTGGAAAAGAAGCCTTAGAAGGAGAAACAGGTTGGCGTCACAACACCAACTGTGTGCTGTCAGGCATCGGGTGTACAGCAGAATTGTGCGCTGGAGCATCTGTTTCTACAGTAGTAGGCGCGCCTGTCGCAGCAGGATGCGAGATTGTTGGATGGGTTGCCAATATTGGCCAGTGCTTGATTGGGTTTACTGAACCGTGTAACCCTGATGCGCCCCCGCAGTCGGCAAGGAAAGCTGCAGATATGTCGTACGAACCTGAGTACATCACGCTCATGCGCTCTGCCTCGACAATAGCACTTTCCGAATTGAACGCCTACATGGATGTTCAGCTCGAACTCTTCGGCGATAGCGTGTGGATAACCAACACCTCTATTTCTGAACAGTATGAACTCCTAACAGAACTCATCTTCGCCGAAAGCGACATATTGGTTGCTGACGACCTGCGTCACCTCAAACCCAGAGGCATCACTGACGCAGAGTTCGACACACTCATCCAACGGTTTAACAACACCACGTTGTATGTGCAGAACGGGCAGGAGAATGAAAACCGCATCCATCAGGAAATCATCGACTCTGCATGGGACCGTGTGGGACAAGCGGAAGGAGAAGCACATCAGATGGGATACGAAGACACAAACAAGATGTTCCAGGAAATAGCCACTAACTGCTATCAAAAAGTAACGGAACAGAACAACTCCGTCTGCGCCACCATCACCCTGCAGTTCTCGCAGCAGATGGTGATGACCCGTCAGGCCTTCCGTGGCACGCTCACGGTCTTTAACGGCAACGAGGAGACGGCCATGCAGGATGTGAAGCTGAACCTCACGGTCACCAACACTGCCACAGGCGTTGTTGCCACAAGCCACGAGTTCCAGATCAATGCCGAAAGCCTGGAGGGCTTCTCCGGGCAACTGGCACTCGATGCAGGATGGTCGCTTGCAGCCAACGGCACAGGAACGGCTACCGTACTGTTCATACCTACGAAGCACGCCGCTCCCACAGAGCCTGTCGACTATGCCTTTGGCGGTACGTTGAGCTACATCGACCCCTTCACCGGATTGGAAGTAACGCGCGAGCTCTATCCCGTCACGCTCACCGTGAAGCCTTCGCCCAAGCTCGACCTCACCTACTTCATGCAGCGCGATGTCTACGGCGACGACCCACTGACGCTCGATGTGGTGGAGCCGATGAAGCCTGCCGAGTTTGCCCTCCTTATTAATAATAAGGGCAATGGCGATGCCACCAACGTTCGAATGGTGACACAGCAGCCTGAGATTATCGAGAATGCGAAGGGCCTGGCCATCGACTTCGAGATCATCAGTTCGCAGGTCAACGGTGGCGATGCTGCCCTGTCGTTCGGAAAGTCTGTCGCCAACGACTTCGGCACGATTCCTGCCCACTCGCAGCTCTATGCCCAGTGGTGGCTGCAAAGCTCGCTGCTCGGACATTTCACCGACTACGATGTCACTGCCACTCACATTACGAGCTATGGCAATCCCGACCTCTCGCTCCTCGGCGAGGTCAGCATCCACGAGCTTATCCACGGCTTCAATCTGACAGCCGACGGCAAGAGCCTGCGCGCCTTCCTCGTCAACGACATCCCTGATGCCAGAGACCTGCCCGACAAGCTCTACTTCTCCAATGGCGACACCATCGGTGTGGTTAATGCAGCTTCTGCAAGCGTAGAGCGTATCTCGCCGACCAGTTGCCGATTGACCGTCACACCGTCGAAAGCAGGATGGAACTACGGTTCGCTGCTCGACCCAACCTACGGATTGTCCGAGCTGAAGAGCATCGTTCGTGAGAGCGACGGCAAGGAACTGTCGGCGGAGAACTTCTGGCAGACCGATCGCACCCTGCGCGACGGCAAGGACTGGCTCTACGAGAACCGGCTCCACTTCGTCGACGACTTCGCTTCAGAGGCTGCGGTGTCCTACCTGCTCACCTTCGAGCCGCTTCCTGAGATACTGCTTGAGGTGGAACGCTTCGACGGTATTCCTCAAGAAGACACCATCGCCGAAGAACCCGTCAACAGTGTGCAGGTGGTCTTCAACAAACCGATTGCGCCCAACACCTTCACAGCAGACGACATCACGTTCACCGTGCAAGGCACGAAGCAAGACGCTTCGCTCATCGGCATCACAACAGCCGACAACCGAACCTTTACACTCAACCTAACGGCCGTCACCGAGAGTTGTCCCAACGGCTATTACGTGCTGACGGTACAGACAGCAGGCATCACCGACTTCGAAGGCTATCAGGGACGTGACGGACGACAGGCATCGTGGGTGCTCTTCCGTGGAGGATTGGTACAGCTACTCACTTCGGCCTATCCCGTCAATGCCGGTTCTGTTTCCTTTGTCCCACTCAATGCGGCTCGCACACTTGCTCCCCGATACTCGAATGAGACAACAACCGAATATGGCTCTACGCTCCGTCTGACGGCGACGCCAGAGGAAGGCTACGAACTAGTCAACTGGACGCTCAACGGCGAGGTCATCTCTACCGAGACCGTCTGTGAGGTGTTGGCCAACTGCGACCTTGACATCGTCGCCAACTTCCAGCTGAAGAACTACCTTGTGGAGGTTGGTGCAGAGGGTGGAGGCATCGTAGAACAAGGGGCCACAGGCTACTATGCTTATGGTGAGAAGCTCACCCTCACGGCTGTGCCCGACGATGGATATCAGTTTGAGCGATGGATGAAGGACGGCAAGCAGCACAGCACGTCGCCCACCATTCAGTGGACCGTCACAGGATCGGCGAAGCTCAGCGCGGTGTTCACCGAACTGCCTTACGCCACGCTCAGCGGCACGGTTCGAGCAGCCAACACGCTGTTCCCCATCAAGGGGGCAACCGTCTCGTTGAAGGCTTCAGACAAGAGCTACTCGTCGACCACCAATGCCACTGGACGCTATTCCATCCAGGTGGACGACCGCACACAGCTTTTCAACGTCTTCTGCCAGGCCAATGGCTATATCGACGGTCCCGACAGCGACCTGTCTTTCGACAGTAATACGGCGACACTCGACTTCGACCTATTGCGCGGAGCTACCGTGCGCATGCCAGAGCAAGGCATCTGCACCTTCTCCAGTACTGTCAGCCTCGACTTCTCTGCCAATGCTGCAGAGGTGAAGGCCTACTATGCCGATGCTTTCAACAGTTCGCAAGTCTTGCTGCGCGAGACGCAGACAGCAGCAGCCGGTGAAGGACTCATCCTCTCGGGTACACCTTCTGCGCGAATCGACATCCCTGAAGCCGACTATGAAGTCAACACCGACGCTGCCAACCTCCTGGTGGGAACGGCCTTTGCGCCCTTTACCGTCAGCGGCAACAATGTGTTCGTACTCGACCACGCCAATGGCAACACAGCCTTCTACAGGGCAGCCGATGGAGTCGTCGTACCACAGTACAAGGCCTACCTCATGTCAACGTCCGCCACATCCGATGTCATCAACATGCTCTTCGGTCTGCCCACCTCCGTCAATGCCTTTAGCAATAGCGAGGAATCAGACCTCTGGTACCAGTCCGACGGCAAGAAGACAGGTCATCATCAGCGTGGCATCAACGTCACCCGCCGACGAAAGGTCACTATCCACTAAACATGCAAGAGGCGACGTTCCCCCGTGGGCGTCGCCTCTGTTTTAAAATGTTAAAGCCTCAACATTTCTTCACATTCCCTTACCAGAAATAATACCACAGTCTGGTACTGCGAGTACCACAGAATGGTACTTGCGGTACCACAATGCGGTAGCGTGGCTACCAAAGTGTGGTAGTCAGAGTACACATTCTTTTACGAAATAGTTGTTAAATATAGAGGGAATAGATGTATTTGTTTGTACGTTTCAATATTTATTCGTATTTTTGTGGCGACAAATCTTAGCCGGAAAGAATGAATCAGAAAGAAATATTGCATGCCTTCTGCATTGAAGGGACTGTAAGCGAGGTGAAGCCATTAGGCAACGGACTCATCAACGACACCTTCCTTGTGACAACAACAGAGCCAGCAGCTCCCGACTACGTGCTGCAGCGCATCAACACCAGCATCTTCACCGATGTGGAGATGCTGCAGCGCAACATCGAGAGGGTGACAGAGCATATCCGAGGGTGCGGGGAGGCCACGCTACGCTTTATCCCTACGAGGGAAGGCAGGACCTATCACTGCGACGCAGAGGGGAACGTATGGCGCATTTCGGAGTATATTCCCCACTCGACGACGCTCAACGAGGTGAACACCGTGACGGCCCACGAAGCAGGTTATGCCTTCGGACACTTCGAACAGATGCTCAGCGACCTGACAGAGCCATTAGGATATACGATTCCGAACTTCCACAACATGGAGTATCGCATGGAACAACTGCGGCAGGCTGTCAGGGAAGACCCGCTGCAGCGTGCGCAAGGAGTGAGCGACATGCTCGACATCTTCGAGCGCGATGCCGCGAGGATGTGCCAGGGCGAACGCCTTCATCGCGAGGGACGGCTGCCGCTGCGCACCTGCCATTGCGACACGAAGGTGAACAACATGCTCTTCGACGACCGCACGGGCGACTTCCTCATGGTCATCGACCTGGACACCGTGATGCCCTCGCTCTTCTTCTCCGACTACGGCGACTTCCTCCGTACGGCAGCCAGCACGACGCGCGAGGACGACCCACAGCTTGACAATGTCCACTTCCGCCTCGACATCTTCAAGGCTTTCACCCGAGGGTACATCGAGAGCGTGCGCACCTTCTTCACCCCACTGGAGATAGAGCTGCTACCCTGGGCTGCCGAGCTTTTCCCCTTCATGCAGAGTGTTCGCTTCCTCTGGGCATACATCCTGGGCAACGACTACTGGAAGTGCGACTATCCGGAACATAATCTCGACCGCGCTCGCAACCAGCTGCGCCTCTACGAAGAGGTGTGCCGCCACGAGGAAGAGATGGCGCTCTTTTGTCAGCAATGTTATTCGGCCAGCAACCAAGCGCCGGTCTTCACGAACGAGAAACAAGAATTATAAGTAATATCTGGGATGATTTATTTATCACGAATTATCGAATTAATATATTCTTTTGAAACCGTCAATGAAAAAACTCTTATGGATGGTCCTGGCCATCATGCTCGGAACACCACAAACCACTAAAGCACAACAAGATATGAATCAAACAGCAAGGCAACAGGAACTTGCAGCACTCGCAGCAACCGAGGCAGCAGGAAACAAGAAAGCGAACAATGATAACGCAGACAAGACGATGCTGCGGGTGAAGAAAATCAGCGTCGACGGAGCCGTAAAGGCAGAAGACGTGCCAAGCCTCATGGCCGCCAATGGCGTGGCCTGGCACAGCTTGGACAATGCTCCGTGGGAAGACCGTTTCCCCTATCGCCCGAAGGTGCAGGTGGCTATTGCCCATACCGGCAAGGAGATTCTCCTGGCATGGGATGTCGACGAGCAATGCGTCAGAGCCGAGGCAACGGCTGATGGTGGTGCTGTCTGGCAAGACTCGTGCTGCGAACTCTTCTTCCAGCCCGAAGGGAGCGACAACTACTACAACATCGAGTGCAACTGCGGCGGCAAGCTGTTGGTGCAGGGAGGCATTGTCGGCACCGAACGCCCCATAGCCTCTGCAGAGCTGATGGCAAAGGTGAAGCGCTGTTCGTCGTTAGGCAGCGAGCCCTTCCCCCTCATAGACGAGCCCCGCCACTGGCAGCTCTGCGAGGTAATCCCCGTAGATGCCTTCTTCCTGGACGACATCAGCGGCCTCAGCGGCATGCAGGCCCGCGGCAACCTCTACAAATGTGGCGACTATCTTTCGCAGCCCCATTATCTCGCGATGTTCCCCATCCACCTGCCCGAGAAGCCAGCCTTCCACTGTCCACAGTTCTTCCAGACGCTGTCAATGGAATGAAAATCATTATTTTTGAGTATTGCATCACTCAGCAAATGTTCGTACCTTTGCCCCGTCAACAGAAAGCAGATGCCACAAGCGAGCATCTGCCTCATTTGACAACCCCTTGTAAGATTAATCTTGTTCGCTAATAATAATGTTTTGTAAAAAGTAGAGAAGGGCTGTCGAGACGACAGCCCTTCTTGCTTCCTGTGAACAGTTTGACAGAACTTATACAAAGAAGTAACCATTCAGCGAATAATATGAAGGAGTGCCCTGTCGGCCAGAAATCCAACAAATCTATTCAAATCTGTCAAATCTATATTTTATTTGCTATAGGGATTTGTTTGATTTGTTAAGATATGAAAGATTTGCCTTTCCCCGTAGGCGGCGATTTTCAATTCTCGCCGTAGGCGACTCAAAAGATGATCCGCTGAATAGATACGTGGATTGTTAGCGATATTAACGAATGGCAATCGTTTTGTCAGAGAAAGAGGGTTCGTAGAGCTACAGCCCGTCTATGATGTTACGCCTTTTGAGACACAGGAGTATATCAAGGCAAAATTGTTGAAACACACAAATGTATGACATTGCAACGAACGAGGATAAAGACGGACGACGGGCTCGTTTGCGAACCTGATGGAGCCAGTGGAGGATAAAGGAAAGGAGATGGTTTATGTGTGAGACTATGCAGCCGTCATTTCTTCTCCTAACTGATGTATATGGTTAAGTATCTCCTGTTCACGCTCCTTTGATGGTTTCTTGAAGCCGTTGATATAGTTTCTCAGCAAGGTGGGATTCATGCCTATCCGTCTTGCAAACTCTGCCACATTTATCTCCTTATGGGTAAGGAAGAAGCGCTGCAAGGCCGTTGGCTCTGCATCCTCATATTCAAAACTCTCGAAGCTGATGTCCTCATCCAAACCGCGCCAATGAATACCATCAAGACCAAAGGTGTACTTGTCCCGTTCATCATCACTGGCTTGCCGTAATCGAGGGTACCACAGCAATGATTGCTTATATACACGATCCTCTTCATCTCTGCCGAAGATATTATCGACATCAAACCAAACTTCTTTAATCTTCATACTCAATCCTCCTATTTCTCAAAATACTCTTTCCAGCGTTTAACTATAATGTCAGCATTCTCTCCAATCACTTTCGTAATCTTCTTATAATCGTTAGCCTTTATTCCCTGCTTCTCAAACAATTCGAATTCAGCACCATTCCAAATAAACTTTGCCATACCACCATTCCCTTCTACGTGAATATGGAGGGGTTCGTGTTCTTTGCTGTAAAAGAAGAACGAGAATCCATAGAATCTGAATACTTCTGGCATATTTCATTACTATTATTATTTACTATGGTGCAAATATAGGAATTATTTTCGATACCAACAAATATTTTGACATCTTTTATATTTCATCTAAGAATATCATTTACACATGGCCGTTCGCGTATACACAGTAGACTTCCATCGGTGTTATTTCGGATATACATGAAAGTATATCCCTACATGTGGATGGCTTTTGACATTTTGACACACCTTCCTGCGTCTACAGGTGTATAGCACTATAAGAACGGCTATCTGAGTTGCAGCTGCAGGGTCTTGCCATTGACGAGCTGGTCGTGCGTGATACGGAAGCGGTTGAAGGGTTTGCCTTGCAGGGTGATGGCCTTGATGGAGCCAGAGC
>CAMORS010000006.1 GCA_946624005.1 uncultured Prevotella sp.
CGATGAAGAGCAGCGTGCCGATAATCTTGTATATGAGCTTGAGGTTGAGCATTTGTTTCAGGAGTTCAAGAGTTTCAGGAGTTCAAGAGTTTCAGGAGTTCAGACATTTGTTCTCAGGAGTACAGATATTGCTATTGGAAGAACTTTTCTATCTTCGACATATTGATGTTGTAGCAGAAGACGACCACGATGTCGCCTGCCTCTATCTGCGTGCCGCCAGAAACGAGCTGCCCCTCGCCGTGCCGCACCAGTCCGCCTATGGTGGCGCCCTTGGGCAGTCCCAGCTCGAACACCTTCTTGCGCGTCACCTTCGAGCCCTGCTGTGCGGTAAACTCAGCCACATCGGCATTGGCCGTCATCAGGAAGCGGATGTTGTTGACGTCGGCATCGAGCATCATCTGGTAGATATAGCTGGCCGCAAGAGCCTTTTTGTTGACGATGGTGCCGATGTCGAGACTCTCAGCCATGCTCACATAGTCGAGGTTCTCCACCATCGCGACGGTCTTCCTGA
Organism: uncultured Prevotella sp.; assembly: GCA_946624005.1. Taxonomy (GTDB): domain Bacteria; phylum Bacteroidota; class Bacteroidia; order Bacteroidales; family Bacteroidaceae; genus Prevotella. The sequence goes on from CAMORS010000006.1 coordinate 512, forward strand.
CGCCCATCCGCTTGGCCGTCAGACAGGCCAGGATGTTGGTCTCGGCATTGCCGGTGAGGGCCACGAAGGCCTGTGTGTTCTTGATACCTTCTTCCTGCAGCAGAGCCAAGTCACGCCCATCGCCGCAGATTACCATCACGCGGTCGGTGTCCACCAGCTCGTTCAGCCGGTCGCAGCGGTGCTCGTCGGTCTCGAAGAGCTTGATGTTCATGTATTCGGGCATCAGCTTCGTGGCCCTGACAGCCGTGGCGCCACCGCCCATTATCATGACGTTCTTCACGTCGACATAATGCTCCTTACCCACTATCTTGCGGATATAGGGGATGTAGTTGCGAGTGGTCATGAAGTAGGCCAAGTCGTTGAGCTTCAAGACGTCATCGCCTCGCGGGATGATGGTCTCGTCGCCCCGCTTGATGGCCACGATATGATAGGGCGACTCTGGTTTGCAGAGGTCTTTGAGCGGCTGGTCGAACACCTCGCAGGTGCTGCGCAGCTTGATGCCGAGCATGATGAGTGCCCCGTCGTGTACATCCCACCGCTGTCGCACCCACGACATCTTCAATCCGTTGGCTATGTCGCGGGCTGCGAGATTTTCGGGGTAGATGAGCGACGAGATGCCCACGCGCTCGAAGAAGTCGTCGAGCTTCGGGTCGGTATACTCGTAGTTGTCCACCTTGGCCACGGTGCGTTTGGCCCCCATCGCCTTGGCGAGCATGCAGGCGTTCATGTTCAGGTTCTCGTCGGGTGTGACAGCAATGAACAGGTCGGCCCCGCTGACGCCGGCATCCTTCAGCGTCTGTATCTTCGATGCCGAAGCCAGGACAGTCATCAGGTCGTAGTCGCTGCTGATGGCCGCCAACCGTTCCTCATCGCTGTCGATGAGCACGGTGTCCTGGTTGTTTCTCGAGAGGAGCTTGGCCAGATGGGTTCCGATGGCGTATGCGCCGACAATAATAATCTTCATTTTTTTGAAAGAATGGTCGGTGCAAAGGTACGAATAAGTGAGCGAAAAGACAAGAAAAAGCAAAAAAAACTTTTGCTTTTTCGGGCTTTTCCGAACGGGAGTACCTTATTCAAAGGTACGAACTTTAAAAGAAACGGCACCCACACTCGCACTTGTATTTGCGAAGAAGGCATCATGGAACAGAAGAAGGGGGCTTCAAGCATCATGAAGCAGGTAGGAAATATTGATGCAGGAAGCCCCGCTTTCTTACAGTCGGTTTTTCTCGGCATTGCCGGCGCCCGTGCCGCGATAACGCGACGGGGTGACGTTGAAGCGGTAGCGCAAGGAGAGCGATACGAAGCGCGAGTCGTTGTCGTCGGTCTTGCGGAAAATCATGTGGTCGAAGTAGAACGTGCCCAGCCCCTTGCCCTGGTTGAAGAGATCGTTGCCCGATAGCTTGATGTTCAGACGGCGTTTGAAGAAGTCCTTGCTGACGCTGAGCGAGAGCATGGCGTTGGTGGTCTCCGCCTTGAAGTTAGAGCCCGTGTAGCCGTGGGTGTGCATGCTGAAGTCGGCCTGCAAGAGCCATTCGTGGGGCAGCGTGACGACGTTGCCCAGCTGGAACGAGAGCCTCGGCTGGTTGAGGTGCTTGTCCTGACCGTTGAAGGTGGTGGTGAGCCATTGCTTCATGAACGTCACGTTGTATTGCGGTGTCCAGGTGATGCCGCTGCCGAGGTTGACGCTCTTCTGTGCGCCGAGCGTGACGACAATCCAGTTGGCGTGGTTGTAGTTCTTGATGGTGGCCACGTTTACCTTACTGTCTTCTTCGCTGCTCTCCATGATGCGTATGAAAGGATTGACGCAGTGTACGAAGTTGGTCGTCAGATAGAGCCACTTCCACATGACCATAGCGTTGAAGTTATGGTACTTAACGGGGCGCAGATAGGGATTGCCCACCTGCCTGTTCAGACGGTTCTCGTAGACCACGTCGTTGCTCAGCAGCCAGTAGGCCGGTCGGTTGGTGCGCTTGGCATAGCTCAGGGAGAGCTGCACCTTCTGGATGGCGGTGGAAAGGGCGATGGACGGGAATAGGTCGTTGTAGGTGCGGCACTGGTCGGCGCGTCGCTCGCCACCCACGAAGTAGTCGGTTTCTACGTGTTCAAAGCGCAGTCCACCCTGCAGTTGGAAGCGTCCCAATTGCTGTTTCACTTCCACAAAGGGAGCTATGTTGCTTTCGTGCTGCTCGTTGTTGCTGTTGGCAATGTAGCCCTGAGGGTTCTCGAAACTGCTGCGCCAGCGTGTGTTGGTGTATTCCTCGCCTACCGATATTTGGCCCTTCCACAGCGGATGGCTCACGATGAGCTTCTCGGCCAGCATGCGGCCGCGCGTCTGTGTTTCGGTGTTCACGTCGCGGTTCTCGTAGTTGCGGCTCAGTTCCTGCTGCTCGTTGCGACTAACGTTCTTGTAGGCAGTGTAGTCGGCGTTGAAGTCAACGCCAAACTGTCCCAACTTGCCCGTGTAGTAGAGGTTGGCCTGATGCTTGGGAGCATTGGTATCACGACGGGTGCTGCTGTTGTGCAGGTGGTCGTAGGCTGTTCCGCTGGCCAGCAGGTCGTCGTCGTATTCGTCGTTAGTTTTTACATAGTCGTAGTTATTCTGATAAAAACCGCCGAAGGAGTTGTTGTCATCTATTTGGAAGTTGAAGCCAATGCGCCCTTCCAGATAGGGATTGTTGGCTGTCGACTGGTGGCGGTTGCTGACGGTCCACAGCGTGTCGGAGTAGACGGTCTGCTCAAAACCACCGCTGTTCCATCGCTTGTTGTAGGCTCCGAAGAGGTTGGCAAACAGCTCCAGACGGCCCGTGCGGTAGGTCAGGTTGATGCGCTCGTTGTTCACCCATCCGTGGCCCTTGCGGCTCCACGACGTCAGCTCAACGCCAAGGCCTTCGCCTGCCGCCCGACGGGTGTGGATAACGATGACGGCTTGCACCGATGCGTCATAGCGTGCACCCGGGTTCTGTACCACCTCAATGTTGCGTATCTGGTCCGACTGTATGTTGCGCAGCTCGGCCATATCGGTCAGTTTGCGGTTGTTCAGGTAAATCAGGGGCACACCTTTGCCCAGAATCTCGAAGGCATCGCCATTCTTCGAGATGGTGGGCACGCGCGAGAGCACATCCTCCGCCGTGCCCAGACGCTCCATCACGGTACCCTCCACGTTCATGATAAGTGCGTTTCCCTGCAGCTGCACCTTTGGGCGTTCACCTTTTACGACAACGCCATTGATGGTATAGCTGTCGGGCTTCATCCTGATGGTTCCTGTTGCTGACTTGTCGCAGAGCCGATAGACCGTCTTATAGCCGACATACGAGATGCGGGCCAGCACTCTGTCGTGCTCGATGGGAATGGCGAAATAGCCGCTTTCGTTTGACACGCCGCCGCTTAGCAGCGTAGAGTCGGTGGGGTGAAGTACGGCGACGTTGGCATAGGCAAGGGGCAGTCCGTGCTCGTCGACGATGGTGCCCGTCAAGTGGCGGTCGGTCTTGTAGGTACACTCAACGAAAATCTTCTTGCCCTCAGGACGGCTCTTGTCTACTATCATGTGGATGGGATAGAAGCCTATCATCTGCTCGATGGCTTCGGGCAGCGTCTTGCGACTGACGGTGGTGGTGATGCGGAAATCTTCGAGCTCGTTGTAGAGGAACATGATTGTAAAGTCGTCCTGCTGCTCGTTCAGCTGGCGAAGGGCATCAGAGAGAGACACATCATTGAAGGTGCGTGTGATACGCTGGGCTTGCATCGTTGCAAGGAACAGGCAAGCGATGAGGATAGCAATAGTACGTTTCATAGCCTTTTACTCTACGACGATTTGTTGATGATTCAGCATGATGTGCAGACGCTCGAAATGGTTGAGGTCGTCAATCACCTGCTCTATACCTTGTTCACGATGCCAGACGAAATAGAAACGCAGCTGGCGAGCCTCTTCGTTGCGGAAGACCACCTCTAAATGATAGTGGGACACGATGTCGGACAGTATCTTTTCTAACGGGAGATTATCGAAGACAACTGGCTGCAAGGCTGTTGTGTCAGCTTTTTCCACCTGGGTCTTGGAGCCGACGGCCTGCGATTGTCCGACTACGGCTTGCGGCACCTCATGCCGCTGCGGTTGTTTCGACTGTCGCGCCAGATGGATGGTGGCAAAGGTGATGCACGACATCAGAAGCAGGCCGACAAAGGCGGCGGCCACCTTCAGCATCGGGAAACGTGCAGCGGAAGGCTTTTCGCTCGTCAGTCGCTGCCACTCTGCTTCAATAGCCTCGTCGGTAAGGCTTTCGTCGACACGTTCTGCCTGAAGGGCGCTGCAGGTCTTTGCCATCAGCGTGTACAGCTGGCGGCACTCTTCCTCCTGCAGTATCTGCTGCCACTCCTGGGCAGTATAGTCGTGTGGGTGCTCCATCATCAGGAGCAGTTGGTCTGTCTTGTTCATACACTTCTTGGGGTTTTAAGTTGAACACGTAATGATTCCATGGCACGGCGCAGATGCTTATAGACCGTCGTCTCGCTGACCTGAAGCTCGTGGGCTATCTCGCTGAAGGTGAGACCGTCGCGGAAATGGCGCTTCACGATATTGCGGCATACGGGAGGCTCCAGCCGGCCGACGGCTTCCCGCAGACCTTCCATCTCTTCACGAAGCTGGTGCTCGCTGACGATGCTGGTTTCAAGGTCGAGCAGGTAGCGTCGCTCGATGCGCTCCTGTATCTGTCGGTTGCGCATCAGGTTCAGGCATCTGTTACGTACACTGGTGAGCAGGAAAGCCTCGGCTGTCTCTACTCTGACCGAATGTGGGGCGCTGAGCAGACGAACGAAGACGTCGTGCACCACGTCTTTGCTCTCAGCATCGTCGTGCAGAAGCAGGATGGCCAGTCCGTACATCTGGCGATAATGCTGTCGGAACAGCTTTTCTATGTCTTTTCTGTCTGTCATACACTCACAATACACATCAGAAGCCCGTTTACTAAACCCCAAGCCCCACTTTTTTATTGTTTTTGGTGCAAAGTAACAAAAAAATAATGGAATAACTATCAGAAAGCCCCCTCTTTTATTACTTTAGACATTATCCAAACCGACTTGGAGAAACTGTTCGGATTGCCCGTTGACATCGTTCGCGTACGTGATAATATGAATAGCCTCTTGAAAGCAAGAATTCAGAAGGAGAGTATCTATGTTTGACAAGGAAATAGCTAAAGACAGTCTTGAGAGAATCAAGTCATCTCTTGAACTAATTGTGGAGAGAGCATCGGTTGTAAACGACCTGCCGAATTAGAGAATTGAATAACGCTATAGAATGCTGCGATCATCCAATTCTCTAATTCACTAATTCGGGATAAGCAAGAACAAAGAAATGTGTTACTTGATTTTTATTCCATCATACGGACGATGGCCTGGCTGATGCCTTCAGCATCGATGCCCACGATGTGCTGCAGTTCGGACACGGTGCCATGCTCGACGAAGCGGTCGGGCAGGCCGAGGCGCTGTACGGCGGGATGATAGCCGTGGTCGCTCATCCATTCCAGGACGGCAGAGCCGAGGCCTCCGTTGCGAACGCCATCCTCGACGGTGATGATCTTGTCGAAGCGTTGCGCCACCTCTTCGAGGATTGCCTCGTCTAAAGGTTTGAGGAATCGCATGTCGTAGTGAGCGATGCTGATTTCTCGAGGTACGAGATTGCTGTTTTCGCCTTCCACGAGACTATTGGCTTTCCCCGTAGGCGCCGACCTTTGGTTCTCGTACCCTTGTACCCCCGTACCCTCGTACCTCGAAGATAAGATCCCTATTGCCTTCTGCACATTGTTGCCCACCGTGCCGATGCTCAGCACGGCGATGTCGGTGCCGTCGGAGAGCTTACGCCCCTTGCCGATGGGCAGCTCCTGCATCGGACAGCGCCAGTCTACCAAGACTCCCTTTCCGCGGGGATAGCGTATGACGAACGTTCCCTTGCCGGGCAGCTGTGCAGTGTACATCAGATGTCGCAGCTCGTGCTCGTTCATGGGTGCTGCTATGGTGAGGTTGGGCACAGGCCGCAAGGCAGCCATGTCGAAGGCTCCATGATGTGTCGGTCCGTCCTCGCCTACCAGTCCGGCCCGGTCGAAACAGAGCACGACGGGCAGTCGGAGCATGGCAGCATCGTGGATGATATTGTCGTAGGCTCTTTGGGAGAAAGCACTGTAGATATTGCAGAAAGGCTGCAACCCGTCTTTCGCCATACCTGCCGAGAAGGTCACGGCGTGCCCTTCGGCGATGCCCACGTCGAAGGTGCGCTCGGGCAATTCCTTCATCATGATGTTCATTGAGCAGCCAGAGGGCATGGCGGGTGTGACACCTACGATGCGCGGGTTGGCTTTGGCCAGCTCGAGCAAGGTGTGTCCGAAGACATCCTGGAACTTCGGCGGCTGGTTCGAGTCGTCGCTCTTGATGCGCTCGCCTGTTGCGGCATCGAACTTTCCGGGAGCGTGCCATATCACAGCCTGCTCCTCGGCGGGCTTGTAGCCATGCCCCTTCTGCGTGTGCAGGTGGAGCAGCTTCGGTCCGCTCATGTCTTTCAGCTGACGGAGCAGACGTACAAGCTCCACGACGTTATGACCGTCGGCCGGTCCGAAATAGCGGATGTTGAGTCCTTCGAAGATGTTCTGCTGATGGCTGATAGCCGACTTCACGGCATTGCCCAGACGGATGAGTCCCTGTCGGCGACCCTCCTCGAGCATACCTTTCTCCTTCAGCCAGCGTGCCGCACGAAAGCGCAGGCGGTTGTACGTCTCGTTGGTATTCAGGTTCAGCAGATATTGCTTCATGCCGCCGACGGAACGGTCGATCGACATGTTGTTGTCGTTGAGAATAATCAGGAGGTCGTTGGGCGACGACGAAGCGTTGTTCAGTCCTTCGAAAGCCAGTCCGCCCGACATCGCGCCGTCGCCGATAATCGCCACGACATGTCGCTGGGTGTTGCCCTCCAGACGAGCCGCCACGGCCATACCCAAGGCTGCGGAGATGCTGTTCGACGCATGTCCGCAGGCGAAGGTGTCGTACTTGCTCTCGAGGGGTGAGGGGAAAGGTCGGATGCCATGCAGCTTTCGGTTGGTGCAGAACTGGTCGCGCCGGCCGGTAAGAATCTTATGACCATAGGCCTGATGACCGACATCCCATACCAGGCGGTCGTCGGGCGTGTTGTAGACATAGTGCAGTGCCACCGTCAGTTCCACGACACCCAGTCCGGAAGCCAAATGTCCAGGATTGACCGATGTCTCTTCTACGATGTCCTGCCTCAGGGCATCACACACCTCAGGCAGTTGTTCCACCTTCAGCCTGCGCAGGTCGGCAGGACTGTTGATGCTCTCGAGTATGTTTTTTTTCTCTTGTTCCAACTTGCTATATCAATGATATCAGGGGGCAAAGGTACAAAATAAAGCGCATACAACCACAATATTTTCAGATTATTAACACTGAAAGTTGCACCCGTCAGAGGTCGCGTCCTGGACGCAGCTGTTCGGCATCGTCGTAACAGAGGATGGCGTTGCAGAGCGTCGCAGCGAGGTTGGAGCCGCCCTTGCGCCCTTCAACAATGAGTTTCGGAATGTCACGGAACGGCTTCACCATGTGTTTCGACTCGCAGACATGGACAAAGCCTACCGGTGCGGCAATGATGCCGGCGGGATGGGCTTTCCCCTTGCGTACGAGGTCGCACAGCTCCATCAGGGCCGTCGGTGCATTGCCGAAAACGAAGAGAGCGTCGGGATGCTCCTCGACAGCGAGCCGCACACCGGCCTGTGTGCGCGTGATGCCCTCGCCGCCTGCCGCACGTGAAGCGGTCACCATCTCGCCCACTCGCGGGTCGGCGAGATAGCACTTTGCCTGAACGCCCAGACGCTGCAGGGCTCCTTTGCGAATACCGCTCAAAGCCATCGTCACATCGGTGACAATCGTGTTAAGCTCTCCGCTGCTTACCTTATTATATAATGTCTCGACAGCTCGCGGGTCGGTATAGAGGATATTCTCCATGTCGAAGTCGGCCGTGGTGTGTATGGCGTGGAGCAATGCCCATTTGTGGTCGAGCGGCCAGTCTTTACGGCGTAGCTCGCTCTCGATGGTACGGAACGACTGTATCATGATTGACTGACCTATACCATTTTCTCGAGGTACGAGGTGCGAGGTGCGAGGTACGAGATTACCTTTTTCTCGAGGAGCGGGGAGCGGGGAGCGGGGAGCGAGGAGACCGTAGCCGCGCGGAGTGATCATCTTGCCGTCGGAGAGGTACGTCTGCGAATTGCCTATCAGCACGACGGTGAACATATCCACATCCTCGGGGTCGAAGTCTTGCAGGGTCGAAGTCTTGATCTCTTGGTCGTCGCGCCCTGCCTGCCGGACATATCCTACAGGCGTGTTGCCTGAACGCTCTTGCAGGAAGATTTCCTGCAGGCGGTAGAGCTGCCAGTAGCGGCCCACAGACTTGGGATTGTAGACCGCCGTGACGAAATCGCCCACGGCGGCAGCACGGATGCGCCGCTCTATCCGTTCCCACGGTGTCATCAAGTCGGACAGCGAGATGATGCAGAGGTCGTGGCCGATAGGAGCGCCTAACAGCGATGCCGCTTTCTGGAAAGCAGAGATGCCTGGCAGCGACACGACCTCGACATCGCTCCCACGGGCGGCTTTCATCTCATAGACGAGGGGTGTCATACCATAGATTCCCGCATCGCCCGACGAGATGACGACCACCGTCTTTCCCGCTTCGGCCAGGATGAAAGCCTGTTCGGCACGCTCTCGCTCACGCTTCATGCCGGTGTCGATACACTCGCAGCCAGGTTTCAGATAGGGCTGAACGAACTGGAAATAGTATTTGTAACCCACTATGGCGTCTGCCTCTTGGATGGCATTCGTCACAGCTGGGGTGATGTCTTCCGGACTGCCGGGACCGATGCCGGCAACAATAATTCTTTTCATGGAGTCAGGTATTATAAATGATGAACGTAGTGATAGCTGTCAGGACGACCATGAGCAGTTCGGCACGGCGGTTGAGGGTGACGGCACGCTGCATGTCGGCTGTCGTCAACGGGCGTTCTGTCTCGCCGATATAAGGTTTGTCGAAGAGTTCGCCGAAATAATAGTGAGGTCCGCCAAACCGACAACCGAGGATGCCTGCCAAGGCTGCCTCGGGGTAGCCGCTGTTCGGACTGGCATGCCGCCGCCCATTGTCTACGACGAAGGCAAAGAGATCGAGCCGCCCTGCCACAAGAATCATCAGCAGGGCCGTCAGCCGGGCGGGGATATAGTTGGCGATGTCGTCGATATGGGCAGCCCAGCAGCCATAGTCGCGATAGCGCTCGGTGCGATAGCCGATCATCGAGTCAAGCGTGTTGATCATCTTATAGGCCAGCATGCCGGGCATGCCCAGCAGGGCAAACCAGAAGAGCGGGGCTATCACGCCGTCGCTCAGGTTCTCGGCCAGCGTCTCAAGGGCTGCGGTGCGCACTTCCTGAGCCGACAGCTGGGAGGTGTCGCGCCCAACGATGCGAGCCACCTGCCGACGCCCTTCATCTAAAGAGCGGTCTACCGCCATGAAGACAGCCCGCACCTCACGGATGAGCGTCGTGCCGGCCAGACAGAAGAAGACAACAATGGGGATGCACCACCAGGGCAGCACAACACCAACCACATAGGTTATCACAATAAGGACAACCGACGAGATGGCTCCTTTCGCCTTGCAGTTGGCGCCTTTGTTGAGCCGATGCTCGCAGAAGGCGATGGCCTTGCCGAACCACACGATGGGATGCGGCAGGCGGGGCGGGTCGCCAAAAGCGATGTCGAGCATCCACCCAACAACGAAAGCTACGGTCCTGAAGATTGCTGTCAATGAAACCATATCACTTGTTTTCGATGTGCAAAAGTACGATGTTTTTTTAAAAAATGCAAAAAAACAACCCGATTTTTTTGCCTGTTGCGAAAAAAAACGCTAATTTTGCACTACTTATTTACTATATCTACCATTATTAAACAAACAAGACATGAACAAAAACATAAACGACCAAGATTTGTTTCTGTTCTCTTAAACTATGTTGAATTTTAATGGCAAAGGAGCAAGGATTGGTTCTTTTTATGTATCTTTGCACCACAGAAAGAAAAACGAAACAGGCAACTAACATCGATACGAATGTCAAGAACAACGACAAGAGGACTAAGCGGAAACGCGCTGAAAGTCATTGCCATCATCGCCATGACAATCGACCATCTGGCATGGGTGGGCATCGAGACCTACGAACAGGCTGAGACACCATGGCAGATAGCCCTCCACTGCATCGGACGGCTGACGGCACCGATGATGATTTTCTTCGTGGCCGAGGGCTACCATCATACGCACAACTACCGCCGCTACCTGCGTCGGCTGCTCATGCTGGCCGTGGTGAGCCATTTCGCCTTCTGCTATTTCAACATGTCGGGGTATAACCCCTTCAGCAACCTGCTCTTCAATGCCACGAGCATCGCCTGGCCGCTGCTGTGGGGATTGATTCTGTTGAAGGTATGGGACACGGAAAAGCTGAGGATAGGTCACGGAACGTCGGAAGTGAGGCTTGCACGATGGATGAAGGTGGCCATCACGATAGTGGCCTGCCTGCTCACCTGCACGTCCGACTGGAGCTGTGCCGCTCCGTTGGCCATACTCGCCATAGGACGGAGCCGCGGCAACTTCTACAAGCAGATGCTATGGATGATGCTTGTCATCTCGCTCTATGCCGTCGCCTTCTTCATCTTCCACAGTCCGACCTACGGCATGGTTCACCTGGCGTGTTGGCTTGCAGTGCCGCTACTGGCGCTGTACAACGGAGAGCGAGGGCATTGCCGATGGCTCGGTAAGTTCTTCTATTATTACTACCCGGCTCACATGGCACTAATCGGTCTGATAGCCCGACTGCTATCATGACTTTTTCTTTCCACGGCGGTGGGCTATCAACCGAGAAACTCAGCAACGACTTATTGTCCCTCAAGTATCCTGTACAGACGTTCCATATCGACATGCCGGCGTACATGGTCGGCCAGGAGGTCGTACTGCTGCTGCTTGAAGGCGGCATAGTCGAAGGGCTTGCTGCGCTCGTCGAGCACATCGGCAAAGGGCTGCAGGAGATAGTCGACGAAGGAGGCGTTGTCAAGAATGCCGTGGACATAAGTACCCATACACTTCTGTGAGACGCGATAGCCGTCGTCGCGGCCGTCGTCGAGATGACAGAGAGGCGACGAGGGGGCATTGCCGAAAGGTCGGGTCTCGCCCATGTGTATCTCGTAGCCACGGCCCTCTACCCCACTGTCATAAACGCGAAACCTCACCTGGCGCGTCACCTTCTCGCCCGACATCGTCGTTGTTGTGGGCAACAAGCCCAAGCCGGGAAGTCGCTCGATGTCGCCCTCAACATGATCGGGGTCGCACACCTCGACGCCCAGCATCTGATAGCCGCCACAGATGCCCAACACGGAGGCACCGTTGCGGTGAGCACGAACGATAGCCTGCGCCACTCCGTTGCGTCGCAGCTCGTAGAGGTCGTCGAGGGTCGACTTCGATCCTGGCACGATGATGATGTCGGCCTTCAGGATGTCGTCGGTGTTGTTGGTGTAGAAGAGGTTGACGCGTGGATCTTGCTCTAAAGCGTCGAAGTCGGTGTAGTTGGACAGATGACGCAACAACACCACTGCCACTTGCAGCTTTCCCCCACCCTTCGATGGTGTCTCGGCAGAAGGACGCTGCTGTCGCTGGTGGAGCGCCACGCTGTCTTCTTCCTCGATATGGATATTATTATAATAAGGTATCACGCCCAAAACGGGGATGCCACATATCTCCTCCATCATCTGTCGTCCGCTGTCGAAGAGACGCATGTCGCCGCGGAATTTGTTAATGATGATGCCCTTGATGAGCCGTCGGTCTTCTTCTGTCTGCAGGGCGATGCTGCCATAGACGGAAGCGAACACTCCTCCACGGTCAATATCGCCTACGAGGATCACGTCGGCCTGCGCATGACGCGCCATCGGCAGGTTCACCAGGTCGGTGTCGCGCAGGTTTATCTCGGAGATGCTCCCAGCTCCCTCCATCACGATGGGATTATACCTCTGGGCCAGACGGTCGAAGGCCCCGCATACCTCGGCACGGAAGTCGATGTTTTTATCGGGGTACGAGGGTGGCATTTCTCGGGGGTACGAAGGTACGGGGGTACGGGGGTACGAGGATAGTCTCGTGGAAAGGCTACGGGTAGGCGAGCTATGCTCGGGAATGGGCGATGAAAGTAATCTCGTACCCTCGCACTCACGCACCTCCGCGCCCTCGCATCCCTGATTATCACTCCTCCGTCGCCAGAAGTCGTAGGCATCGCGGGTGCCGATGGGTCGACCATGCAGCACCACCTGCGACGTGTGGTCGCTCTGGGGCTTGAGCAGCAAGGGTTGCATGTCGGTATGACAGGGAATACCTGCCGCCTCGGCTTGCACGGCCTGGGCTCGTCCTATCTCCAGCCCCTCGGGCGTGGCATAGGAGTTGAGCGCCATATTCTGAGCTTTGAACGGAGCCGGCTGGTAGCCGTCCTGACGGAAGATACGACAAAAGGCAGCGGCGAGGATGCTCTTGCCTACATCGCTCCCCGTGCCGACGAACATGATGGGATGGAGCTTTTTCATACGGGATAGAGGTGGGTATAGCTGGATAGAACGTTATGGTATCTGAAAACGGGTGTCGGTACGGGCTGCCCTTTTGCATCGTAGACCTGCACGGCCGAAGGAGGCATCTCGCCCAGGAATTGCGAATAGTGGAACTCATGACCGCGGTATTCCACGCCGTCAAGCGTGAACTGCCTGTAGCCTAACGACAGTCGGCGGTCGGCCCGACGGGCAGTGATGGTGTAGGGCAGCACGCCACACATAGGATAGTCGCCCTCGTCAGTGAGAATGCGCTGACAGAGGTACATCATACCGCCACACTCTGCCACGATGCGTCCGCCACGAAGGGCATACTGGCGTATGGCCTTGCGGCACGCTTCGTTGGCCACCAGTGCCTCGGCATGCTTCTCAGGATAGCCGCCAGGCAGATAGAGCAGGTCGATATTGTCGAGACAGGGCACATCTTTCTCCGGGTCGAAGAAAGCCACGTTGCCCAGACGGTCGAGGGTCTCTTGATAGACGAACGAGAACGACTCGGCGTTGCGGGCCACCAAGCACGACGCTCTGTCTTTTCGAGGCGTTTCTTCTCGAGGAGAGAGGAGAGAGGAGAGAGGAGAGAGATTACTGTCTTTGCCTTCCACGAGATTGCATTTAAGCGTCAGCAGCTGTCCCCACGCTACATGCTGTTCGAAGCTATCGGTGGCGAGGCCCATTGTCTGACTGAAATCAAGTCCTAAATATCTTCCCTCCACCTCCAGCTCTTTCTGTTTGGGCAGACATCCGAGACATGCCACCCCCAGATCGTCGCTCACCTGGCGGAGCATCTTCGCGTGGCGCTCGCTTCCTACCTTATTATAGATAACACCCGCGATGTGGACATCCTCGCGGAAGTGGAGGAAGCCATAGAGCAGCGGTGCCACAGAATAGGCTGCCGAACGGGCATCGACCACGAGGACGACGGGCAGACCAAGCACACGGGCTATCTCGTAGGCCGAGCCCCGCCAACGGTCGTAGCCGTCGAAGAGTCCCATCATGCCCTCGACGATGCACACGTCGGCATCGGCACCATAGTGCCGGAACAGATGGCGGACATGCTTTTCCGAGGCCATGAACGTATCGAGGTTGATGCTCGGCCGTCCGCAGACACGCTCGTGAAACTTCGTGTCGATGTAGTCGGGTCCACACTTGAAGGGCTGCACCCTGTAGCCCTTGCGGCGGAAGAGTGCCATCAGTCCGCGGGCAACGGTTGTCTTGCCCGAGCCTGATGTCGGTGCTGCTATCAGAAAGCCATTCTTCATTGCTGGAAAAAACTATTCGTCAAGAAACTGCTGCACCAACTGGATGAAGCGCGCGTTGTGCGGGCCGTCGATAAACTCATGGCTCACCGTCCACGAAATGGGCATAACGCGGCGGTCGCCCCTCACGACAGCTTTGCCGATGTTCATCAGCGGATAATCCTGCGCATGCCCTACGCCGAACTTCGTATAGACCACCGACGTGAAATACAGTCCAGGCACGGCACTGAGGTTGAACACGTCGAAGTCGCCCTGTTGGGCAACAGCCTTGTCCGTCTCGTACGGGTCGCCGTCGTGCGGGATGTTGTCGATGAGCTGTCGCGTGTTGCGGTAGAAGGCATCGTAGTCGGCTATCCACGGTACGCGAATGGTGTAGAACGTCTTGCCCTCTTCCTTGATGTCGATGGGCGTGACGACATCCACCGTGTCGTAGAGGCAGACATGGCCGTGCTTGTCGGTGCGGTAGCGGAAGTTGTCGATGCTGTTGACAGCCTTCATCACGGCATAGAGATAGCGCACGAAGAAGGATGTGCCCTGCTGCTTCGCCTCGTTGTAGGCTTTGGTACAGTCGAGTTCGCTGGTGATGGTCACCCAGGCGCTGTCGAATCCTTGGAAGAAGAGGTAGTTCTCCCGACGTTCCCATTGGTCGATATTGATGATATGCTTCATGATATGCGGTATTTTTGAAAGTGCAAAGATAAGCAATAATCGGCTAACGGCAAAAAAAAACACAGAATTTCGGTTTTTTTCTTGCAACATTCGTTGTTAATTTGTACTTTTGCACCCGCTTTAGGCAATCGGACGGCTGAATGTCGTCCGACGTAAGGGAATCCGGTGAGAATCCGGAACTGTTCCTGCAGCTGTAATCCCCCTTGACGGTCTGTCATGTATAACGCCACTGGCCAACGTGCTGGGAAGGCCGACAGACTGGGGAAAGTCAGAAGACCTGCCAAGAGCAAGCTTAGTAAGGCATAGACCGAAAGGTCAAGACCTGCCGAGAGCAACCGTTAACAAGAAGCGCGTCCAGGAATAGACGCGGCTGAACAGCAACAATGAAGAAAAAAGTTTGGATGACAGGAATGGCTATGCTATGCCTTTCCGAAGCAGCGTTGGCACAGAACATCTGGCGGACGGACACTTTGCAGGAAGTGGTCGTCACGGGTACGGGTACGCATCATCTGCTCAAGGATGCCCCTGTGCAGACAGAGGTCATCACGCGGAAGATGCTCGAAAACTATGGTGCCAGCTCGCTGGAGGATATTCTCTCAGGACTGACGGCCTCCTTCGCCTTCAACGAGGGCGACATGGGGTCGCAGATGCAGATGAACGGACTGGGCAACTCCTATATCCTTATCCTTATCGACGGCAAGCGCATCCACGGCGACGTGGGCGGTGAGAACGATCTCGGACTCATCGACCCGCACAACATCGAGAAGATAGAGATTGTCAAAGGGGCCTCGTCGGCGCTCTATGGAAGCGACGCCATCGCCGGTGTCATCAACATCATCACCAAGAAGCGCGACAGCGGACTGCTCGTGGAGAACGCGACGCGCGTCGGCAGCTATGGCGACGTACGACAGCATAACGGCATCGGACTGTCGATTGGCAAGCTGAAGAGCTACACCAACTTCCACCTGCAGCATTCCGACGGATGGCAGAACACGGCAACCGAAGACCCCAACCAGACGGAGTTTCTCATTACCGACTCGCGCAACAAGACCGTCAACCGCTTCCAGAACTGGCAGGTCAGCGAACGGCTCACCTACGAACCCACGAAGGGCTTAGAGCTCTATGCCGAAGGGAGCACCTACGGCAAGCATATCTACCGCCCCTGCGGCAAGTATGCCGCCGTCGACGTGAAGACCTACGACATGAAGTATCGCAACCAGAGCCTGGGCTTCGGAGGGGTGTGGCATATAGGTCGGAGGTACGGAGGTACGGAGGTACGGGGGTACGAGAAAAGTACTGAAGCGCATGATAGTAATCTCGCGCCCTCGCACCCTCGCAGCCTCGCGCCCTCGGATAACTACATCTCACTCGACGTCGACTGGAACCGCCACGCCTACTACTATTATTATACTGCCATCACGCTGACCGATGGCTACGACCCGCAAGGCAAGTTCACGCCCTACTACCCCTACTTCCCCGGCGACGAAGAGCTGCAGAGCGACCAGCGACGCATGATGGCCCACCTCAAGGGTGTCTTCTCGCTGCCCTTCGACAACCGCCTGACCACCGGCTTGGAATACCGCTACGACCTGCTGAAGGCACCGATGCGCGTGGAGGGCGGAAGGGCTACCGACCATACCGAGGCACTCTACATTCAGGATGAGTGGCAGGTTCCCGTAAGCAGCCATAGTATGGCTGCCAACCTAACCGCCGGACTTCGTCTGAACCATAACGGGCAGTTCGGCTACCAGCTGACACCGAAGCTCTCGGCCATGCTCGCCCTGGGCAGCAACTGGCGCATACGGGCCAACTGGAGCCAGGGATTCAAGACACCTACTCCCAAGGAGCAGCACTACCGCTACGTGCGCTACATGAGCGGCACCTATCTCTATCTGGGCAATACCGACCTGACGCCGCAACACTCCAACTACTATTCGCTCAGCGCTGAATGGAACTGGCACGGACTGAACCTCACGCTGACGGGCTATCTCAACGATGTTGACGACATGATTGCCCTCGTCACCATCCCCAACTCGCAGGCACCCGACTACTACATCGCCACCTACGACCCGACGAAGACACGCCAATACAAGAACCTCGAGACTGCAACGACCCGGGGCATCGACTTCGCGATGCGCTACCGCATCAACCGCGAATGGATGGTGGGCGGTTCCTATAGCTATCTCGACACCGATGCACGACAATACGACACGACGCACGACCGTCTGCGCGACGTCGTCATCGACGGTATGGCCCACCATAAGGGCAGCTGGTTCGCTACGTGGAATCATACTTTTCTCGCACCTTCGCACCCACGAACCTTCGTACCCTCAACCATGGGCTTCGGCCTCTACGGCCGCATGTCCAGCAAACGCTACTATCAGCTGCACGGCAACGGCAAGGGCTACCAGATATGGCGACTCTCGGGCAACTATTCTTTCGCCACCCGTTCCGAGCACAACCCGCTGACGTTCAAGATTGAAGCCGGCATCGACAACATCTTCGACTACGTCGACCGCACCCCGCACGGCCTGCATCTCGGCACGACATCGCCGGGCCGCACCCTCTATGCAACGCTCACCATCCGCTTCGATCATGGCAAGAAACTCAAATTCACTAATAACAATCAATCGTTTAATTCAAATTCTAAAAACAATGAAGAAGATTAAGTTTATGATGCTTGCCGCTGTGGCAGCATTCGCTTCGCTGTCGTTCGTGGCTTGCGACGACGACGAGAAGATCATCGAGAAAATCGTGACCGAAACCGACACCGTGACCGTTATCGACCAGACCAACTGGGCCCGCTATCAGTCGCTGGTGACAGCCGACGTAAAGGCCAACAAGAAGCACGACAAGGTCATCCTCCTCGTAGCCTTCGGTTCGACATGGGAGCAGGCTTTCAACGCCTTCGACGGCACCATCACAGCCTACAAGGATGCCTTCAAAGACTATGACGTGTTCCTCTCTTACTCGTCGGCCATCTGTATCAACCGCGCTGCTGCCGGTGAGAATGGTGTCACACGCAACTACTACGCTCCTAACTTCTGGCTCAACGCCTTCGCTGACAAAGACGTGCGCTATTCGGAGATCGTCGTACAGTCGCTCCAGGTTATCCCCGGCGAGGAGTACACCCGCGTGATCAACTACATCAAGGACTTCGCCAACAACTCTAACGGCGACCTCGACGACAGCTACCTCTCGGGCGTGACGCTCAAGCTCGGTGTGCCCCTGCTCCAGGATGCTGAGAGCGACGTTCCCGAAGTAGCTAAGCAGCTCAACGAGCTCTACAAGACACAGGCCGCCGAGGGCGTCGTTGCCTTCATGGGTCATGGCAACCCCGACTCTTACGACACCTACAAAGCCAACATCCGCTACACCCAGCTGGAAGAGGCTCTGCAGCAGTACTCGAAGAACTACTACGTGGGCACCGTCGACATGATGGGCAACTTCAAGACTCACGTGCTGGCTCGCATGCAGGCCAACGGCATCACCAGCGGTAAGGTCTACTGCCACCCGCTGATGTCTATCGACGGCGACCACGGTCACAACGACATGGCTGGCGACGACGTCCAGGAAGGTGTGACGAAGTTTGAAGACCTCGAAGTGAACGAGGAAGGCGAAGTGGAAGACACCAGCTGGAAGGTCTACTTCAACCTGGCTGGCTACGACTGCTCTGACGCTACCATGATTGAGAAGGGTCTGCTCGAACTGCCCAGCGTGCGCAACATATGGATGCAGCACACTCACGATGCCATCGACGGCGAGGCACTCGACTTCTACCACTCGAAGAACCCCGAATAAATCAACGACAAGAATAAAAAAAAGACAAAAAACTCTCATTCAACGGAAGAGGAGGCGTAAATTCTTTCCATCGTCTCCTCTTCTTTTTTCAAAAACTGACGATTTGAACATGTACAGATTCTTACCTTTATTATTTGTAGCTTTCGTTTCGACAACCGCTATGGCACAGGTGCACCGCATGGAGCACCGCGACTCGTCGATGACGGAACGTGTGTACAACCTGAACCCCGTGGTCGTGACAGGTTCGGGACACCACCAGCGACTGAAATCGACAACAACGCCCGTCAGCGTCCTTTCTGCCGTAGAGATGAAGGAACAGGGCATCACCACCCTCGACGGAGCCCTGACGCGCATGATGCCGCAGCTGTCGATGGCACCATCGTCGATGGGATCGTTTCTCCGACTCAACGGACTCTCGGGAAAGTATATCCTCATCCTCATCAACGGACAGAAGCTCACGGGCGACATCTCCAACAACCTCGACCTCAACCGCATCAATATGAGCCGCGTGAAGCGCATCGAGGTACTCGACGGTGCAGCATCGTCGCTCTATGGCTCGGATGCCATCGCAGGCGTTATCAACATCATTACGGACCAACCCACCAGCCAGCTCGTCAGCCTGACCAGCAACACCCGCCTGTCGGGCGAGGGACAGATCACCGAGTCGGTCAACCTCGACATCTTCACCAACGGCTTCGGATCGTACACCACCTACACGCGCGACCAGGCCGACAGCTACCAGACCACCGACCGCGAATACTTGAAAGGCTCCGACACTGAGACACAGCCCACCATCGCACCGCTCTTCACGGGCTACCGTTCGGATATCCTGTCGCAGAAGTTCACCTATTCACCCTTCAGCCAGCTCGCGCTCAATGCCGGCATCGACTATTCGTATAAGATAACCGACCGCCCCAACACGCAACCCGACATCACGGGCGGCACCGACTATGAGATGCGCTATAAAGGACTGCGCTGGAACGTCGGCGGCATCTATAAGTTCACCGACCGCAACTCGCTGCAGGCTTCGTTCACCACCGACCGCTTCCGCTACGGCAAGGAGTACGACGTGGAGACGAAGACCTACCAGATAGGCGACTATGTCCAGTCGAAGAAGCAACGCGCCCACGAGGCTGATGTCAAAGCCATTCTCGGACTGATGAAGGGGGCGACGACCATCGTCGGCATGAACTGGAGGCAGGACTTCCTGCGTGCCACTTCGGGCAACATCGACGAGGATGCCCAGACCTACGCTGCCTACGCCCAGCACGACGCCAAATGGAACGTCGGCAACGGCTTCGTCGCTGCCACCCTCGGACTGCGCTACACCTGGCACGAAACCTTCGGCAACCACTTCACACCCAAGCTGACGCTGATGTATGCTCCGGGCAACTTCCGTCTGCGCGCCACCTATTCGGCAGGATTTCGTGCTCCGGGACTCGACGAGCTCTACTATCATTATTTCTCGGTCAACCGCGGTAAGGCGCAGATTATCTTCGGCAACCGCGACCTCAAGCCCGAGAAGAGCCACTACTTCGCGCTGAACGCTGAATATCGCTCCGACTTCTTCTCCATCGGACTGACAGGCTTCGTCAACCGTGTCAACGACATGGTGGTGCGACAGGACATCGACGTCGACGCTGCCAAGCTGGCCATGCTGCAGACCGAGTTCCCCGAGATGACGGCCGACCAAGCCGCCAAGCTGGAGCGCTACTCGCTCTATCAGAACAGCGACCGCGGACTGGTGGAGGGTCTGCAGCTGAACCTCTCGGCCAACCTCTTCCAGGGCTTCAACCTCTCTGCACACTATGCCTGCACCTACGCTCGCAGCAAGAGTGGCGAGCAGTGGACGGTGCTCGAGCGCAGCATCCGCAACGCCGCCACCATCGCTGCCAACTACCACCATTCGTGGCGTGGCTATGGCCTGAATGTCAACCTCAACGGCCGTCTGCAGTCGAAGACCTACTATACCGCCTACGAGGACGCTCCGGGCTACGGTATCTGGAACCTGCTCACCACCCACACCTTCGAGATGGTGCGCTGGGCGCTCATCGAACCCAGCATCGGCGTGGAGAACATCTTCGACCGTGTTGACTCGCGCATCGACTCGTCGAAGCGTAAGTACGCCCTCTACTCACCGGGTCGCATGCTCGTGGTAGGCCTGAAGGTGAAGTTTGGATAGAGTTATCTCGTACCCTCGCACCCCCGCACCCTCGCACCCCCGAAAAAAAATAATAGTATATGATAAAAGGACACGGCGACGACGCCTATCAATTTGAGGATATTCGAATCAATTTCAGTTCGAACATCTATAGCCATGCGGATATGTCGGCACTGAAGGAGCACCTCTGCCGGCATATCCACGTTATCGACTCTTACCCTGAGCCTGAACCGTTTTCATTGGAGCGCCTCATCGCCGAACAGCACGGCATCCCAGCCGACTGCGTCTTGGTGACCAACGGTGCCACGGAGGCCATCTATCTCGTGGCGCAGATGGTGGCCCCACAGATTGGGAGCTTTATTCTCGACGGTCCCTCTTTCAGCGAATATGCCGACGCTTGTCGGCTCTACGGCTTATCTTCGAGGAGCGAGAATCTTTCGAGGAGTGAGGATTATTCGAGGTACGAGGTACGAGGTACGTTGGGCGAGAACCAAAGGTCGGCGCCTACGGGGAAAGCCAATAGTATTGAAGGGCCTGACAGTAATCTCGTACCTCGTACCTCGCACCTCGCACCTCGAGATAACAGTAATCTCGTACCCTCGCACCCTCGCACCCCCGCACCCTCGATTCATAGTCCTCGAGCAGACACCATCCTCTGGCTCTGCAACCCCAACAACCCAACGGGGCGGGTCTACACGCAGACGGAGATAGACCGCTTCTTGGAAGAATATCCTCTGGTCGTCGTCGACCAGTCGTATGAGCACCACACGCTGGAGTGCATCATGACACCCGCTGAAGGCATTCGCCACGACAACCTCGTGCAGATTCATTCGCTCACCAAGACCTACGCCATACCCGGATTGCGCATCGGCTTCGTCACGGCACAGCCACAGCTCATCGACAGCCTTCGGCGCTTCGTTCGCCCCTGGTCGGTCAACGCCCTGGCTATCGAGGCCGCCCGCTGGCTGCTCACCCACGACATGAAGGCCATCGCCGACCTGCCCGCCTATCTCCGCGAGGCACAGCGGCTGCGCCAAAACCTCAACGCTATCCCCGGCATCAAGGTGTTCCCCACCAAAACAAACTTTATGCTGGTAAGAATTGAGCCGCTCACATCCTCGAGGAGCGAGGATTTTTCGAGGTACGAGGAAAGGCTACGGGTAGGCGACCAACGGTCGGGAATACGAGGTACGTTGGGCGAGAATAGTATTGAAGGGCCTGACAGTAATCTCGTACCTCGCACCTCGCACCTCGCACCTCGAGAAGAAACGCCCCGAAAAGAAGAAAGAAGCGCTTCTGCCCTCAAAGCCTACCTCGCCCACCACTACGGCATCCTCATCCGCGATGCCTCCAACTTCAACGACCTCGACGAGCGCTATTTCCGCATCGCTGCTCAGCTGCCCGAAGAGAACGACCTCTTGGTGAAGGCCATCAGCTGCTATCTCAACGAAACGTGAACTAACTCTGTATCCGCCGGAGATGGTCTGCGAGACTGCCAAAGACTATCTCTGTGCCCCACGTTCGGGCGAATTTGTAATTCGGCTGAACAAGGGAATACGGGTACTGCACCAAGGAAACAACTTGCAGCAGATTCGCCAATTCCTTTGAATTCTTTTCTTCCCAAACAGATTCAATTCACTAATTCTCTAATTCGTGCTATGAAAGAGAGCAGATAACTGAACAGATGAGCAGACGGAGAAGACGTATCCTCGGCGCTCGTTCACTGTCGTGAGGATGCCCGTCACGCCTGTCAGCACGTCTTTCAGGTTGTTGACGATACCGCTGCCTTTGCATTTCACCACGGCCTCCTTCATCGTCCACAGACGGGTGAAGGCCACTTCGGGGCGCTCTGCGGCGTTGATTGCCAGCATCTCCTCTTCGTTCATGGTGTAGCGAGCCAGCGAGTCGTTGTATTCGCGGATGCTCTCGATGTCTACGCCGATGGGAGCGTCGCTCAGAGCGCAGACCACTCCGGCGCGGCAGTGGCTCATGTTGAAGTGGATGTCGTCATGTCCCACGATGTGCGGCTTGCCGTGCTCGTTGTAGGCGAAGATGGGGGGCTCTGTGATGTTGTACTCCTGTCGCAGGCCCTGTCGCAGCAGTAGATAGGCCATGGCGCATGTCTTGCGTCCCAGCTCGTGCTTGAACTTCAGCAGCTGCTCGCGCCGCTGCTCCGAGAGCAGCGGCATGGCTGCCTCAAGGTTGAAGTCGGCTATGTTGTCGTCGAGATAGATCATGGTTCGTTTTTCGGGGTGCGATAATCGGGGGTTGCTGAATCAGTAGTGGCTGCTGCTCACTGTCCTTTTTGCTTTTGTTTGGGTACAAAGGTAATAAATAATTGACAATTGACAATGGATAATGGATAATTATTTCAATAATTAACTCTTTTCGGGGGAGGAGTCACAAGCGGCAGGTTATCGTAGGGGGCGGAACAGCGTTTCAGCCCGAAAACAGCGCATACGTGGCAGTGTAGGAGGCGACGCTTCCCAGCGTCGCAACAGGGCATAAGCAGTGCAGACGTGGCAGGTGTCACGCTAGGAAGCGTGACCTCCTACATTAGCGCTTCAGGTGGCAGTGTAGGAGGCGACGCTTCCCAGCGTCGCAACAGCGCATAAGTGGCAAAAACGTGGCAGGTGTCACGCTGGGAAGCGTGACCTCCTACATTAGCGCTTCAGGTGGCAGCGTAGGAAGCGTGACCTCCTACATTAGCGCATAGGTGGCAGTGTAGGAGGCGACGCTTCCCAGCGTCGCAACAGGGCATAAGTGGCAAAAACGTGGCAGGTGTCACGCTAGGAAGCGTGACCTCCTACATTAGCGCAAAGATGGCAGCGTAGGAAGCGTGACCTCCTACTGGGTCCGGGCGGAAATGCTTTTCCGCCCCTACAGGGGCCACAGAAAAATGAGAATGGCCTCCTGGAGGGAGGCCACTCACGAATACATATCATGACAAATTTAAAAGAATCTTATTTCTTCACGACCTTAAGCGAGGATACGGGGGGGCGAGATTACTTTCTTCGCCTTCCACTAGACTATTGGCTTTCCCCGTAGGCGCCGACCTTTGGTTCTCGCACCCACGTACCTTCGTACCCCCGCACCCTCGAAAAGGACTACTTAATCACGACCTTAAGCAGAGCTTGAGCTCGCTCACGTTCGGAAGAGCATGAGCAAGCTCTGCTCTTCGCTCACTTAATCACGACCTTAAGCAGAGCTTGAGCTCGCTCACTTAATCACAACTTTACGGCCATCGCTGACAGCGATGCCACGATAGCTGTTGCCGACGCGTTGTCCGTTGAGGTTGTACACCGGGTGTTGGGTGTCAGGTGTTGGGTGTTGAGTGATGCCTGTTGCAGCACCGGCGTCGAAGGTTAGCGTGATGCTTCTGAGTGCTTCCGTCCCTTCGGCCATCATCTCACGATCTGCCTGGATAATGCGGTGGGTTATGGCATCGGCAGACGTCACGCCGCTGCCCAGGGTGACAATTCCATCGCTGTTGAGGGTGAACAGCAGCTTGTTAGTCGCTGCGTTGTAATATGAGGAAGAACCATCGTCGGCCGATTCATAAGTCAAATCGCCAAACACAAGCAGGACTAAGCTCGCGGCTAAGGTCGTCCCGTCTTCTTCCAGCTTCATGCCGTTCCTCATCGTGCCTACCCATTGTTCGGTAGCCAGCACGGCAGGAATGTCGAAGCCCAGGTTGATGCTGTTGTACTTGACGAGGAAGGCCTCGGCATCCTCAGCGTCGTAGCTGTTCAAATAGTCGTAAACCGCATTAACCAACCAACTTCGGTCATCGCTGAAGTCGTAGCTGATGGCATCCTCGGCCGTCACGCCTTCGCACAGGAAGTAGGCCATGTCGCCCTTGGCGTTGTAGGGTTCTAAGGTGAACAGATTCTTGCCACTCGTCTTGTTGAAGAAGGTCGTTGTTTTCGTCGTTTGGTCATACGTCGAATCGAGAATATCGGCGGTCCATAGCACATTGATGGCCGTAAACTGCTCGTTGCCGTAGGTGTCTACCTGCTTGATGCCGTCGCCCAAGGCGAAGCTGAAGACAGTCTCGTCGACCTTCTGTATCTTCACGTCGTAGGCCCAGTTGCCGTCCTTGTCGACGATGTTGCCGTCCTTGACATATCCGCCCGCTGGTTCGGTGATGGCGCAGCCCTCGAAGGTGATGCCTGCGGGGAAGCCGCTGATGGCCACCGAGCTGGAGTTGCTGTGAGCCTCGATTTCCGAATCCTTGATGTTGAGTTTCTGCTCGCCTGTCGTCGTAGCACCCAGGATGCAGGGCATCTGTGCCGACATCTCGAGTGTGGCATTGTCGATGGTGAGCGTCTTTCCTTCATCCACGAAGATGCCTACGCCGATTTTCGACTTCACCGCCAGCCGATGGTTGCCCGTGATGGTGGTGTTAGCATAGAGGTCGATGGCGTCCGACTTGCAGTCGAGCGTGGAGACGTCCACGGTCTTGATGGTGAGGTTGGGGATGTAGCTCTGAATGGCATTGGTGTCGAACGTATAGTCGCTCATGATCGACAGCGTGTTGGTATCGTGGTTGTAGCTTATACCGCCGCCGTCGCCCATGATGTCATTCATATTAAAGTCGCAGACCTTCGCATCGTCAACGAAGATGTCGTATTCCAGTCCGTGCGGGAGGTAGTATTCGCCTCTGGTCCATACACCTTTATGATAGAATGTAAAAGAGGGGACCCATCCCTTATCTCGAAGGGCCTGCAGGTTGTCTTCGGTGATGGTGTTGCCCTCCTCTTTGTAGTATTCCAGGTCCGTGTAGTATTCTTTTCCGATACTTGTGGTGAGGTCAATTCTGTGCGTCCTACCCGAGGTATTCTGCGGCAACTTGTTGATCAAGTTGGTCATGCGGCTGCCAGAGAGTTTGTTGTGTTCGATGGAAAAGCTCACGGAAGAGTCGTAGAACGCAGCGGGTGGCGTAAGCTGAATGAGTTGGTTATTGCCTGCCGACACGTCGACCAGGCACTTATTGTTGCTCAGGTTCAGGTAGCTCAGGTCGTGACCTTGACACCAGAGGCTCTGTAGCCAGGGGCACTCGTCTACCTCGAGGTAGGTCATCTTGCCGTTCTGGAGATGAATGTTTTCAATCAGGTTGTTGTGGAACGTGATGCCTTCCACCTCGAGGAGGTTGGCATCGATTTCCCTGAGGTCGTAGAGATACTGCAGTCCCGACAGGTCGGTCACTTTCCAGCCGTCAAGGCCAAGCCATCGTGAGTCGTTCGGTTGGTAGTTCTCGTCACGGTCCAGCACTTGGTTCCCATCTTTGTCCCATTCGCCGACAGCCCTGCGCAGCTCTGCGTCGGGGAAGTTGGCGGCATTGATGGCGATGCTCTTTCCGATGGTCACGGTGGTGCCGTTGCCTACGTTTGCATTGCCGTTGCGCAGACACCGGGTGGAGGTGTTATAGTATGCCCCTACCGGTTTGTTGATGGTCACGCCATTGAGGATGAGGTCCTTGAATCCGAAGATGTCGTGAGTGTTACTGTAAGAAGTTGCCATGAGCATCGTCTGGTCACCCTTGACGATGAGCCTTCCCGTGGTTTCGTTCGTCGTGGACACAGCACATCCGCTATTCGAACAGACGACGACACGCGCCCCACCGTCGATGGTGAAGTCGCCGGTGCTGGGCATGATATAGATGCCGGTGTTGTGGTTGTCATACGCGTCGCCCACCATCAGGATGCCATCGCCCACAATGGTCAGTCCGCCTTTGGATAACACCACTTCGGTGTTGTTGCTATGCAGTTCGTTGTAGCGGCCAAGCACCTGAATGGCGAGCCCCTGTATATGGTTCACTATGGCTTTGTCGCTATAGCCTTTGATGACGACATTCTGAAGTGTCAGGGTGTTGTTAGAGCTGTTGTACGACACCTTACCACCCAGCCATGCCTTGGGATCGATGCCGGAGCCCGTGATATTGTCCTTGTTGGCGTCGGTCACTTGTACGCCGGCTATCCATAGATCATAGGTGGCGGCGCTGGCCCACGACACCGTCATGAGCATCAGCAATAGGGTTAAATATTTTTTCATATCTTCCTGACTTTTCTGGTTTTTGAAAAAAAGAGTTGGCCTCCCCACGTCAGGAGATGACCAACTCAGCTACCTTACTCTTACTTGATGACGACCTTGCGGCCATTCGTGATATAGATGCCTTTGTGTGTCGGCTGCCCCTCGATGCGCTGTCCGTCGATGGTGTACCAGGTGTTGGGTGATGGGTGATGGGTGATACCGTCGATGGCGGTTACCGCATCAGGCATGAAGTGGAGTGTCCACGTGTTGTAGCGGTTCACCAGAGCCCAGTATTCCAGGTACTTGTTGTCACTTCTGAAGTTATCAAATATCGTCGGGAGCAGGCCCGACTTGATGGAGTATGTCGGGGCGCTGATATCCTCCGGTTCGGGAGCGAGGTGGAAGGTAATGCCTTGAACGGTGAAGAGCAGCTTGTTGTCCGATGTGCGGTAATAGTATTCTATGCCACCCTCTTTCTTGCATGTCAATACGGGGCTGTACATGTAATCGGGTGATGACATTGTGACCACGGCCAAAAGCAGATCACCCGTTTTCTTATCTCCGTTCTTGATGCGGAACTCCTTGGCGGCTTCCTTGTCGAATGTTATGGCCACGTCACCATAGTACGGAGAGCCGCCGTAAGTGAGCGATCCTGTATCCACGCTGTAGTCGAACATGCTACCTTGCTTCGTCGATCCATTATCTTCGACGTCGGAGAAGTAGCTTCCGTCAAGGTTCAGTTGGTACAGACCGTAGATGCCGCCTCCTGTCAGGTAGAGCTCCGAGTGGTCGACATTCACCACTGCCTTGCCTTGGGTGGTATCGGTTCCATTCAAACTGTAGATGCCAGCATATGGTGTCTCGACAGAGAGTTCGGCGTCGAGCAGGTTGAGCGTGGCGTTGCCTTTCATGACGATGCCGTAGCCGTTGTCGGTCTTAAGTCGTAAGTCGCCGATGATGGTTGTCTCGCAGTCGTTGAGGAGCATGGCGTGGTCGGTGTTGCGCAGGTTGACCGTGCCGGCGGCGATGATGGTCAGTCCGTCGATACCCTTGATGCCTCTTTCTGGCCAGCCGTTGGCGATGGCGAACTGGTTGTCACCGCTGAAGTCGACAACACCCACATTATACAGGATCAACGTTTTTTCATCGTCTAAGTAGCGGGCTAATCCGTCGTGATCGCGCATATACTGATTTTGGAAAATGCGGTTGTAGTTCTGTTCGCTCACCCGGACACCCTTCACCCAGAGCGGGTAGAGGTGGTTGTAGGTAAAGTAGCCCGGGTTGCTCGTGCCGCCGTCTACGTGGGCATAGCTGCTGCCGGTGTTATTGCTGTCGTAGGTGGTGCCGCTGCCGCCCTTCAGGTCGGTACATCCGTAGAACATGTCAAAGTCTGCGGTGACCTTGTTGGTTGTCCAGGTGTCGTCTACATAGATGGCATACAGGTTCTTGCTGTCACAGAACATCATGGACATAGTGGTGACGTTGCCCGTATCGAACGACGAGAGGTCGAGGGCATAGAAGTTGGTTCCGTAGAACATAGAGTTCATACTGGTGACGTTGCGGGTGTCGAACATAGTGAGATCGACGTGGGTGAATCCGCAACTACTGAACATCTCGCCCATGTCGGTGACCTTGCGCGTGTCGAAGTTCGAGAGGTCGGGATAGCCGTTGTTGGTGAGTTTCGTACCCATGAACATGCCGTGCATGTTGGTCACTTCGCTGGTGTTGAGATTCTCCCAGCCTGTGATGCTGGTCAGGTTCTTCATCTGATAGAAATAGCCTGCCGTGCTTTTCGGCCGATAGTCGGCGTAGAAGGGGTCGAAGACAATTTTGGTGATCGAGGAGCTCTTTCCGTCGATGAACCATTCGGTGTCTTCCCATCCGCTCGACATTCGGGGCACATGATAGGAGGTGCCTTTGCGCGTCTGCTTCAGGTTGTCGTAGTAGAAGGTCAGCGTGCCGTTGTCGTACTGGGCATAAGCCTCGACGGGCATCTGTGAGATGGTGACCCACTGGTTCTGCACTGAATTACCGTTCTTGTCATAGATGTAATAATCATGGAAACGGGCGCCCTCGGGCTCTGTGATTCCCAGTCCGTCTTTAAGCGTCACGCCCTGATAATCGTCGTCATTATAGAAATTGGCGAAGGGGTAACGCGGTGAGAAGGCGCGGATTTTCGTATTCGCACCAGAGATTTCAAGATCGGCAGAATAGTTAATCTCTGCTGTATAAATGCCCGAGCCTGTCGTTGCTTCTGCCGTCAGTTGCAGGCCTCCCTCTATTTTCAACAGGGTACCTGCATGATAGAGGGCACTGAATCCTTTCAATGATACCGATCCTGTTCCCGTCAGTGTCAGCTCACCAGAAGTGTCGGAATAGATGGCGAGTTCGTTGCTTGACGTCAGCTTGTTCGTTCCAATGAACCTGATGGTCAGTCCGTTGATTTTGTTATACACGCACTCGTATGGACCCGCATTGATGGTGGCATTATTGAACGTCAGCATGTTCGTCGAGCTGTTGTAGGTCACCGTACCGTCGCCCAAGATGTCGCTCCTGTTGTTGTCGGTCACTTTGTGCCCAAACACATACAGGTCGTACTCGGCAGCACTCGCCTGCATAACTATCGCCAAGAGTGCGAGCAATGTGAAAGTAATCTTTTTCATATTAGTGTTGTTTTTAGTTAATAATTAATATATTTCTTTCCGTTGATGATGTAGATGTCTTTTCTTTTCGAAGGTGCGGGGGTACGGGGGTACGAGGGTGCGAGCCTTCCTTGCAGGTCATAGACAGCTGTTGGATGATGGGTGACGGGTGTTGATGGTTTGTCGATGCGCGTCGGCGTCGTGGCATTCGAGAGGACGACATCGTGGGCGAGATAGCCGTTGCTGTCGTAGATATTCCGTTCCTCTGCGTCGTAGTAAGCTCCTTCGGGACTGACTATCTGCGTGCCGTTCATCAGGTTGAGATTCGAAATGCCCGAGAAGCCGCTCTTGACGCAGAGCGTTCCTTTCCCCTCGAAGAGGTTAAGGGTGCTGCCTGTATAGCCGTCGATGCCACGTCCCGGATTGCCGCCCTCAAAGGAGAGGTTGCCCTCCACGATGTCGACTTGGTCACCGACTATCAAACCATAGTTATACGCCTTGACCGTGAGCGTCGCTCCGCTGTGCACGTCTATCGTGGTGGCTAACGAGAGAGCCATACCCGCACTCATGCCACTGGTGTTCTGCAACACACAGTCGCCATAGACCTCTATGCGCAGACCAGGCACACCGCCCAACACCAGGAAAGAGCCGAACAGGTACATGCACAGACCGTTGGATAGGATGGCCTTGTTGGCCAAGGGGCCTTCGATGGTGGCATTCTCCAACGTCAGTACGTTGTTGGCTATGTCGTAGCGGATGGTGCCCGATGCCGTGAGGCCAGATTCGCCTTGGTCGTTGATAGCTTTCACCAGGTCGTCGGCGTTGTCTGTCGTCACCTGTACGCCCCCCACTTCAATGTCGAATGTCTTCTTGGCGGGCAGGATGGTCAGCCAAGAGCTGTACATCCCTTCCCAATGGATGTCGTCGCCAGACTCTTCGCTGAAGTAGTCTCCGCTGTAGCTGAGTTCGAGTATGTTGTCGTCGTAGTAGATGTTGCTGCCATACCAAAGGCAGTAGTCGTAGGCTGCATCGGCATAGTAGCATTCCTTCAGCTGCACCTCATTGAAGTCGTAGATGACGGGCCGACGGTTGCTGTACTGCGGACAGGCGTTGAGCGTAGAGTGGTCGATGGTCAGCGCAGAGCCTGTACCGCAGATGACGCCATCGCGGCCGTTGGCCAGGATGTTGGCCTCGGAGAAGGTGAGCGAGCCTACCAAGATACAGATGGCATCGTTGTACTTCGACTTCATTGTCAGCTTGCCCGGTCCGGTGATGGTGATGTCGGCCGCGCGGAAGTAGAGGCACTGGTCGTCGGTGCTCAGTTGGCTGTCACTCTTCACTTCGATGATGAGCTTGTTCACCTCGATGTTGCCTGGCACGGGGCCGCTCTCGGCATAGTTGCAGATGGCGTAGTCTTCGTTGCCGTGACTGGTGATGGATGTCCCGTCGAGTGTCATCGTGTTGGTGGCAGGGTCGTATGTCATGGTGCCGTCGCCCAGGATGTCGCCCTTGTTGGCGTCGGTCACCTGTGTCTCGCCCACCCACAGCTTGTAGGTGTCGGCTTTTGCTCCCGTGGTCATCGCTACGAGCAGCATCACGAGGGTTGTCAGTCTTTTTATTGTCATCATTGTTACTCTGTTGTGTGACTTGGATGGATATATTATTATATGTTCGCACGCGTGAAGAACTGTTGCATCCGCTGGTCGATGATGCGGTTGAGCTGCTCTTCGTAGTCCATGAGGAAGTCCACTTGCCTGCCGATGAGCTGCCGCGAGGCACTCTGTCGTCCGCCTGCTCGGGGCGTGGCCGTCAGCGCACCGTTGTCGCCTGGCTGGCTTTGTTCGTGGCATGATGTTGGCTTCTTGTTCATGGATGTGTCGAAACGGGGTTCTTGTCTGGGTGCAAAGATACACTTTTTTTCCAAAACTGACTTTGCATTTCTGTTCAAATACTTTGCAAAACTGGTCAAAATACTGATTTTTGGGCGTTTTTCGGTCAACAATTGGGTGTTTTCGGTCGAAAATCGGGCCTTTTGCGTGTTTTTCAACAATGCGAGCGCTTTTTCGTTTCATCGGCTACGTTGCCGCCTTTCATGGCCTTTCTGTTTCTTTTTCCAACGTAAAATTTGTTAGATTTGTAAGATTTCTGTCCGTAGGACACTCCGAAAGGTTTGCCTCAGGTGCGTTCTTGGTATCTCGGCTTATTGAATGGGGGGCAAATTGTTCTCGCGGTACTGCGAGGGACTGACCCCTAAGGCACGCTTGAAGGCGCGGTTGAAACTGCTGACGTCCTCGAAACCGCACTGCTCACTCACCTCGGTGATGAGCATGTCGGGATGACGCTTCAGCAGATTCTCGGCGCGGCGCATCTGAATGGCCATGATATAAGCCTTGGGCGTGAAGCCGGAAGCATCCTGCAAACGGCGATAGAAAGTGCTACGGCTCATGCCCATCTCCGTAGCTACTGCGTCGATACTAAACTCGCGGGTGACCAGTCGCAGGTTGACCACCTCGATGACACGCATGAGGAACTCGCGCTCTTCCGCTGTGAGCGGGTCGGCGGGGGTGTCTGTCGTGGGGGCGTCTTGTTCTTTTCGTGGTGCTACTTGTTCTTCTCGTGGTGCGAGGTGCGAGGTACGAGGTACGAGATTACCTTCAACCTCCGTGTTCTGCAATTCATCACCATTCTCGTACCCCGTACCTCGTACCTCGCACCTCGAATCATCACACCTCGAATCCTCGTACTTCGCCAGTTCCTGCATCAGTCGGCGGATACGGCGTTGCTGACATCGGCGATACCAGAACCAGGCAGCAAGGATGACAGCAATCAGCACTACCAATATAACAAGGTATAGGCGATAGGCTGAACGGTCGTCGGCATTCTGCTGCTGCAGTTCTTCATAACCGTATTCGGCGGCATACTTCGAGAGCAGTTCGCCCGTCTCACGGTCGTAGAGCGAGTCGCGCAAGTCGTTGTAGCGGTCGTTGTGGAGCATGGCCATCGAGGGGTTGCTGTTGCGCAACGCCTCGTAGAGTCCACGACGCGTGTGGCTCTCGTTGTAGATATCGTGCTGTGAAGTGAATATCGTTAGAGCCTCGTTATAATAGCGCACGGCAGCCGTGTCGTTCTTCTCACGCAGCAGGAGCAGCCCCATCTGGTTGCAGGCGATGCCGAGCGAGTGGAGGTTGCCGCTCTTACGCAGTTCGGGAATCGCCTCCTGCAGGGCCTGCTTTGCTTCTGCCGTCCGCTTCAAGGCGATGAGCGCCGCCGCTCGCTGTGCCTGTCGGATAGCCACCTTGTCGGGACGCCCCAGCTGTTGCTCTGCCTGCCAAGCCTTCGTGGCATAGTCGAGAGCCGTCTCGTCGTCGCCAAGATGGTGGTACACCTCTGAGGCCATGCCTTCGAGCACTGCCATCCGCACAGGGTTGCCAGCCTTCTTGCAGTAGCCGATGGCTTTGAGGATATACTTCTCAGCCTCTTTCGGCTGGCGCAGACTCATATAGATGCCCGCCAGGGTGTTGTACGAAGAGGCGATGTTGTCGGCATCACCCTGCTTCAGGTCGAGCTGGTTGCACAGTTTGGCATATTTCGCCGCATGCTCAAACTCACCTTTTCGCACATAGGTCAGAGCGAGAATGTTGAGGCAGTCGCCTTCTACCTGTCGGTTGCCGCCCACCTGACAGAGGGGCAGCGCCTTCAGTCCGTAGGCTGCAGCACGTCCGTAGTCCTGACAGTCGTAGAAATATTCGGCAGCCCAGTACCACACCTGCTGGCGCAAGGTGTCGATGGGTGTCGTAGCAGCAAAGCGGATGGGTTGTTCGATGAGTCCTTGATGGTGCAACTCCTGCAAAAAGGCATGAGCCGTCGAAAGCGAAGGGCTGTTGTCGAACTGCTCGACCAGCCGGTCGGTTTTTTGCTCCTGGGCAGCCACTTTCTGTCCGAAAGAGAGGAATATCATGATGAGAGCCAGCACAAGGGCTGATCTCTTCGGGGCGTTCTGCATGATGAAGAAACTTTTATATTGCTTGCAAAGATAGTACAATTTTTTTGAATATTATGTAAACAATAGCAATAATTTTGCAATATTAACACATTCTCGAGGAGAGAGGAGAGATGATTCGAGGTGCGAGGTGCGAGGTACGAGGTACGAGATTACCTTCAGGCGTAATTTTGCAGGCAGAAAGCCCAACACCTCACCAAAATGCCCGGAATCCCTTTGTTCATGCGGGGTTTAGATGGTGAGGTGTTTGGCAAACACCCCACCAGACATCTCACCAAACACCTCACCATTTTGGGAACCCCTCCCAGCCTCCCCAAAGGGGAGGAGCCCCAAGTGGCACATGTAGGAGGCGACGCATCCTTGCGTCGCAACAGCACATAAGAAGCAATGAATGGTGGGGTTTCTGGTGAGGTGTATGGTGAGGTGATAAAGAGACACCTCACCATCGGAAAGGCCGACAAACAGGGCGGTTCAGCGCAATTTGGTGAGGTGTTGCCCTGTTTTTCAGCAAGACTTTTCTCTGTATATGTCGCACTTGTCGCCGATGGTTTCTGAGCTGGTCAGAGACTATCCCTGACAATGTCAGCAGACATCCCTGAGCTGGTCAGAGATGGTTTCTGAGCTGGTCGGAGGCTATCTCTGATGATGTCAGCAACCATCGTATAGAACTGATTCGAGGTGCGAGATACGAGGTACGAGGTACGAGATTACCTTCAGGCTCTACTGCTTAGTTGCCTGTTTTTTGCGGTTTTGCTTGCACAAATAGAAAAGAATGCGTAATTTTGCAGGCAGAAAGCAGAAAGAAAAGAAATGAATACATTGAAGATGATAGTATGTAGGATGTGCCTTCTGGGCTGCCTCTTTGTCTGGCAGGCTTCTGATGGACATATCGGAGCACAGGTAGTGGTGGACAGCGACGACAATATGGTGCCGCCACGTGTACTCATGCCCGATACGTTCGTCGTCGACATCGTGAAGGAAGACACATCGCTGCCATGGCCTCAGAGCATCGTGGCCCGCATCGACCAGCTTTTGGAGAGCGACATCTTCGAGAAATCGACGGTGGGAATGATGGTCTACGACCTGACGGCGGACTCTGCCATCTACCGCTACAACGACAGGCAGTGTATGCGTCCGGCATCGACCATGAAGCTCATCACAGCCATCACCGCCCTCCACCATCTGGGCGGCTCGCATGCGTTCAAGACAAGCCTCCACTATACAGGCCAGATAGACAATGGCGTGCTCAACGGCAATGTCTATTGTCAGGGGGGCTTCGACCCACGCTTCAACAACGACGACCTGAACGCCTTCGTGGAGAGTCTACGACGCATGGGGGTGGACACCATCCGCGGCAATATCTATGCCGACCTCTCGATGAAAGACAAGGACCTCTTGGGCGAGGGTTGGTGCTGGGACGACGACAACCCCACTCTGTCGCCCCTGCTGCTCGGAGGGAAGAACCAGTTTATGCGACGATTCTGCAAAGAACTGAAGGATGCCCATATCGTGCTGACCGGCGACACGCTGCGCGCCACGACTCCCCACAACGCCTCGGCTGTCTGCACTCGTTTCCACACGATGGACCAGGTGATGATGCGGATGATGAAGAAGAGCGACAACCTCTACGCCGAGTCGATGTTCTACCAGACAGCCCACGAACAGGGAGGACGCAACGCTACGGCAAAGGACGGACGGACTCTGACCAACCGCCTGATCAACAAGATGGGGATGGATGCCGACGACTATTATGTGGCTGACGGCAGCGGACTGTCGCTCTACAACTATGTGTCGCCGGAGCTGGAGGTGGCCTTCCTGCGCTATGCCTACCGCAACAACGAGATCTTCATCCACCTGCTGCCCTCGCTGCCTGTAGCTGGTGTCGACGGCACGTTGGAAAACCGCATGAAGACGGGCTTTGCCCACGAGAACGTGAAGGCGAAGACGGGAACAGTGACGGGCGTCAGTGCTCTGGCTGGCTACTGCACGGCAGCCAACGGCCACTACCTGTGCTTCTCGATCATCAATATGGGCATCCGCAAGGCTGCTACGGGCCGCAGTTTCCAAGACCGTGTCTGCGAAGCACTCTGCGCGCCGTGATGATGTTTTTTCGACGTTTCGATAAAACGTTAATAACGAGACTAACGTTAATAACGAGACTAACGTTAATAACGAGAATAACGACAATAACGAGAATAACGAAATTATCCCGCCAAGAAAAATGGAAAACATTAAAATCTGGGTAGAAGAGATGATCAGCCTGACGGGGCTGACAGGCAGCAGTGTGCCCATCCTGCGCCACGTGTTGCTGGTATTGGTGGCCATCATCCTGTCGATGGCGGCAGGACTGCTGTGCCGGAAGATTTTCGTGCCCATCATCACGAAGCTGACCGCCCGCACCGAAGCGCGATGGGATGATATACTCTTCAACGAACGCGTCTTGGTGTCGGCCTGTCACATCGTGCCGGCCATCGTCATCTGGCAACTGCTGCCGTGGGTGTTCTACCAGTTTCCGACGGTGCGCGAACTGCTGGGCCGCGCCACAGCCATCTATATCGTCGTGATGTCAGTGCGCACGGTATTCGTCTTCATCGATGCCATCAAAGAGCTGGAGGGCGACCGCCGCACTTCTACGCAACAGTATATCTTCTCCTTCCTCAGCGTGTTGCGCGTCTTGATGGTGTTCATCGCCGTCATCATCGTCGTGGCCATCATCATCAACCGCAACCCCGTAACGCTCTTCGCCGGCCTCGGTGCCACGTCGGCCATCCTGATGCTCATCTTCCAGGACACCATCAAAGGATTGGTGGCCGGCATCCGTCTGACAAGCAACGAGATGCTGCACAAAGGCGACTGGATAACGGTGCCCAAAGCCGGTGCCGACGGTATCGTGGAAGACATGTCGCTGACAACGGTGAAGATACGCAACTTCGACAACACCATCGTCACCGTGACACCACAGACACTCGTCGACGACTCGTTCCAGAACTGGAAGGGAATGCAAGAGAGCGGCGGCCGACGGGTGCGTCGCAGCGTCTACTTCGATTTCCGCAGTATCCGCAAGGTGGTCAGAGACGAGAAGGAGACGGTCAACCTGACGCTCTTCCGCCAACATATCGAGCAATATCTGCAAGCGAGCGACTTGGTGAACCACGACATGACCTGCATGGTGCGGCAGGGTGAACCCACGCAGAGCGGACTGCCCGTAGAGTTCTACTTCTTCCTGAAAGAAAAGGAATGGGTGGCCTACGAGCACCAGGTGGCCGACTTCATGGAGTATGTCTATGCCACTGCTCCGGAATATGGACTGACCATCTTCCAGCAATTTCCCAAGCAATAGTCTTTTTCAGAAGGGATAGCCGATGGCGAAATGGAGCGTCTGCGCATCGCGGAAACGCGTGATGTTGTAGAAGCCGCTTTTCGACGTCGGATAGGGCACATGCAGGCCGACACCCCAGTCGAGGCGGAGGACGAGGAAGTCGAGATCGTATCGCAGACCGACACCCGTACCGACAGCCATCTGTTTCAGCACTTTGCCGAAACTGAACTCTCCCACTTCGAGCACCTCGTCCACCTCGTCGAAACCAGTATCTTTCTTGAAGTCCCACACATTGCCCGCATCAAGGAACACGGCAGTGTAGAGATTTCCGAAGAGCCTGTGGCGCAGCTCGAGGTTTGCCTGCAGCTTGATGTCGCCGTTCTGCAAGATGTAGGCAAACGAGTCGTCGATGGGTTCTGAGCGACCCGGCCCGACACCCCTGATAGGGAAGGCCCTGACGCTATTGGCACCACCGATATAGAAACGCTCGCTGAAAGGAGAATAGTCGCTATTGCCGAACGAATAGATGAAGCCTCCGCTCAGATGGCCCACCAACTGTGTGGAGCTGCTGAGCCGCCACGTCTTGGTGAAGTCAGTCTCAAGACGAACAAACTGCGAATAGGGATTCTTGAAGAGTTTCTTATCTTTCTCGTTCCACTTCTTCCCACATGCCATCATTCCTAATGAGACCAACGTTCCCGACTCGGCAAGGGTTGTCTCCCAGCGGATGGGATTCATCGTCCCGGCCGGACTGGTATAGGTATAGGTATAGCGCATCTGCGGGATGAACTGGTCGTCGAGCATCGCGATGAGATAAGGACTCTCAGCCATTTTCGCTATCAGGCTGTCGGTAAAGCTGTTCATATACTGATACTTCACCGTCAGCGGACTCAGCTCATGACGACTGTTGGCCGACGGCTGCCAACGGTAAGTCCATTCGCCCGAGACGATGTGCATCTTGTAGTAGCCCGGCCTGCGCACCACATCAGTGGAGAACTTGAGCAGCGTCGTTGGCGTGGAGAAAAATCGGGGACGGCGACGTCGCTGAGGTGTTGGCTGTTGGGTGTTGGGTGATGATGGTGTCCGATTGAGGCGGTT
Source organism: uncultured Prevotella sp. (assembly GCA_946624005.1). Taxonomy (GTDB): domain Bacteria; phylum Bacteroidota; class Bacteroidia; order Bacteroidales; family Bacteroidaceae; genus Prevotella. Next base: position 38,157 of record CAMORS010000006.1, read on the forward strand.
GGGTGCTGACGACCTTCTGTTGCCGCCAAAGAAGGGAGCAACGATGCGTGGAAACTCTATGGAGCCATCGACACCATACTCGTAGGCACTCATGTCCGACTTCGCACTGCTCGTTGACCACTCGTAGGAGCCATGCAGGTTGATGTCGAGCTTCTCGCCACCTCGGAAGGCATTGCGCTTGACAAGACCCACCTTCAGCTCTGGTCCCACACGTCCGATGGTGCGCTTCATGAAGTTGCCCTCGACATAGAAGTCGTAGGGACGTTCGAAGGTGAAGTTCATCGCCACATCGAGCGTATCGCAGGTAGCGGTTGTGTCGCGCGGAGTGAAGTTGACATCAACCATCGAGAACAGACCGGTGGCATTCATCTTGCTGAGCGTCTCCAGGTATTTTTCGTAACTGTAGAGTTGACGGGGGCGTATGCGCATATTGGCCATCAGCACACGAGGGCGGATGGGGGGATTCTTTCCATGATAGTGGAAGGTGAAGTAACGGCGTTGCAGACTGTCGGTCAGTTCCTCCATAAAGGTCTTCCGCATACTGACATTCACCCGGCCGATATACCACTGGCGGTTGGCCTCCGGCGGAAGGTCGCCAGCCAGCTGAAAGCGGAGGGAAGCGGTATGCTGAGGTGCGGGGTTCGGGGTACGAGGTACGAGATGACCATTGTCGCTCCCCGTGTGGAGGGTGTCGGCCAGGAAGAGGGCGTAGGAGGGTTGATAATAGTAGTAGCCGTTGTTGCGAAAGATGTCGGAGATGCGCGTCCGCTCGGCATCAAGAGCCGTCACGGTGAAGGCATCGCCAGCCTTGATGGCCGGTTCGGAAGAGGCAATGAGGCTGTCGGCCTCGCCCGAAAAGCCTACGTAGGCAATGCTGTCGACGGTGAGCAACGGACCGGTTGTCACGGTATAGCCTATCTTCTGCTTCTTGGGATTGCCCAACTGGACGATGTCGTAGTCCACCCTGCCGTGCATATAGCCATGATTCTTCAGCACCTGCGTGGCTACCGAGGCGCGCAAGGCCGGATTGACATTGCTCATCAGCACCGGCTGTCGGCCGAACGAGCTGGTCAGCCATTGGGCGAACTGGCCTTCGCGGTGGGCATAGTGGTTCCACACCCACAGACCGAAGGAGAAGGGCGAGCGGTAATAGCTGCTGCCGAAGATGGCGCCGTTGGGTTTCGTTGCCAAGGCAGCCTCCACCTCTGCTTTCGTCTCCTCCAGGTTCTGACGGTAACGCTTGTCGTTGTCGTCAGAATAGGCTATCTTCGTCAGCCCGACGAAGAGGTGGTCGTCGTCAGGGATATTGCTGGTGGAAGAGCATGCCGCAAGCAGCAGTACGAGGATGATGGATGCCAGGAGAGACTTATTCATGGGTGGTGGGTGATGGTTGGTGGATGATGGTCGTGTCCGATGGTGAACGATGGAGGCTGTCTCGGGGCGCAACGGGGCGCAACGGGGCATAGGGCTGTTCGCTCTTCAGGCTGAAGATGTCCTTGAAATGTTGTAGCGAGCGTCGCCAGATGAAGCCGACGCCATATTCCTGCGTATAGCCGTCGAGCCAGTCGTAGACGTTGTTCTCGTAGAAGAGCTTGACATATTTGTTGGCCGTGTCGTCGAGACGGTATTCGAAGGTGACATTGTCGAAGAACGACTGGTTCTGGTTGGGTATGTCCGAACCGGTCGACACCTTGCCGCCGATGGCTATCTTCAGACGGTTGTTCCAGAAGCGCTTAGCGAACTTGAACGAATAGTCGGTGTGCATGTTGCCCGTAGCATCGGTGGTATTGTCGAGACCGACGGAGAAGTCGAGCGTGCGCAAGGCATTGCCCGTTATCTGGTTGATCTCGCTTTGCAGGAACGAGTTGAGGGCACTGTTCATCGAGAAGCCGTTGGTGTTGCCATCGGCCAGGTACATGCCTGTGGTGAGCATCGTCACGGCCAGCTTGCCACGCTGTTCGACCGACATCGTCTGCAGCTCGCCGTGCAGCTGCATGTCCTGCGGTGCATCGAGGGTGAACTCCAGTCCCATGTCGTTCAGTGTCTTGGTGATGATGACGCCGCAGTCGAAGTAGACGCTACGCCCCACCCCATTGTCGCCCGACACCGTGGCCTTCACCTCCTCGGTGGCGGTGATATTGAGCGTTGGGTTCATCGGGTCGCCCGTAAACTCGATATAGCTGCCATCCTGGATGGTGAACGTCTTAAGCGGTATGACGGGAAGCGAATATTTCATCTCGCCGTTGCTCAGCGTGTAGCGTCCCGTCAGACGAAGGTCGTCGGCGGTGTTGTACATCATGCGCAGCGTGCCGCCACCCATCAGGTCGATATAGTTGGTCTTGTCGGCATTGAGATAAGCCATCACATGAGCGCCCTTCGATACGTCTACCGTCATGTCCATCGAGAAACCGTTCAGCGGCGGACGGTTGACGACGGTCTGCGTCGTGTCGGTGAAGTCGGTGAACTTCACCAGCCCATCCAACTGGTTGTCGGTGGTCAGCGGTGAGTCGCGCAAGATATAGTTGACGTCTGACGTGCCGAGCACATCGAGCTTACCCCGCAGCTTCAGGTTGTTGAGCGGTCCGTCCATGCGTCCGAAGAAGTTGACGAAAGCCTCACCGAAGGCCACACTGCGGTTGTTCTCTTTGGCATCAATCAGCTTGAAGTTCTCAGCCCGCATGCGTACGTTCATCCGTACGTCGTCGAGATTGGAGAAGTCGATGTCGCCCGCCATGTTCAGTGGATTCTCGTTGTAGGCATACATCTCGAAATTCTCCAACAGCAGATGGCTGCCCACGATGCGCACGGGGTCGTTGCTGAAGCGCATATCCAGACCGTAGGGCACACTGACGAGGTGGCATGAGTCGAGGAACACCTCGCCATCCACCTTCGGTCGTTCGAGTGTTCCCTTGATTTTGATGTCGCCCTCGCCGTAGCCTTTGAACCCGAACAGCTGATCGGGAATGAAACCGTTGACCAGCGAGATGGGCAACCGGTTGAGCGACAAGACGGCATCGATGGCATCCTTGCGGTCGGCATTGTAGGTGCCGTTGATGGTGCCCACCTCCTGTCCCTCCACCTCGAGCGTACCATCGACGAAGTGCGACCCGTCGTCGAGCGGCATATAGACAAACTCGGTGCCAAGGTTGCCCATGTAGTTTCCTTCGTAGGTGAGCTTCTCGATGTTCATCGCCGACGACACGGTGAAGTGCTCTTCGTCTTGAACATAGTGATAGTCGCCGTTGACAAGACCGGTAATATCGGGTAGGTAGGGGATGACAGACGTTATCTCCTGCAGGTCGAGCTTGTTGAGCGAAAGGGTAAGGTCTTGCAATGCCTCGAGATTGTCGTCGTTAGAATAGACTTTCAAGCCAGTACCGTCGTCGGCCAGGATGTCGAGGTTGGCCGATATGCGTTGGTTGTCGGCCAGGAACACATAGTTGTCGGCATTGATGCGTGCCGGCCGATAGGCGATGACGGCATCCTTATCGTCGAGATGCAGGCGAATGCCATTCTGTTCCATCGCTGCCTCGGCACCAAGGCGAACACCCAGCTTGTCGGCAGCATCATAGTAGCGCAGGTTGACATTGGCACCGCGCTCGATGAGCCGGCCGTCGAAAAGCGTGTTGAAGACGAACTGTGGATTCTTCGTGTTGTTTCGTATCTGTCCGTTGAACGTGATGTTGGTAGAGTCAGAGACGAAATTGACGCGCACGGTGTCCAACTGCATACTGTCGACCATCAGCGTGAGCAACTCGATGTTGCCGTTGAGACCGTCAGCAGGCGATGTCTCCATACGGATGCGGGCATCCTGGAAAGTGTAGCCCATGTCTTCCAGCATCTTGCTGAAAAGATTGTCGCGACCGCTGCGCAGCGAGATGTGGGCATTGGGGAATAGCTGCCGCAATGCCATCTGGTCGATGCGTCGCTCTGCTGTCTGCCGCTTTGCCTCATCAAGGAGGTTGTTGCCCACATTGAGTAGCTTCTTGTAGCCACCGGAGGCATTGAGGTTCAGACTGAAGTCGCCGCTCTGAACAACGGCATGGGTCGTATCGCGACGAGTGAGCAGGTCGAGTGAGATGTCGCCGGGCCGATAGACATTGCCATTGGTGATGGTGAGATCGGAGGCAAACCCCTGCACTTGATAGAAGTCGTTGAAGTCGGTAGCGAGGTCAAAATGGCCACAGCCGCTGATGGTCAGGGGCTCGTCGGTGAGGTGCAGACTGTAGAGGTCGGCATGCTGGAGGTCGGCCGATACCGTTCCACGGACGACGGGCGATTTGCGTTGCGAGCGCTGCGTGCTGTAGCTCTGGATGGTGCTGGTCAGAGCGTCGACGTTGATGAGTCCTTTCAGCAAAGGGTTGTCGGCATTGATGTCGGCATGAATCTTCCCGTTGGCGATATTCGCCTTACCCTTGATGCCGTCGAGGTTGTATTGTCCGAAGCCAAACTTCGAGATATCCACCGTGGCATCGAACTTTGCACGGGGCGAGAGGAAGTCGGTTCCGGCACCTTTGAGCTGTAGGTTGCCCGAGAAGGCCGTCATGTCCATATTGGGCAGAAAGTGTTTGATTTGCAGATTGTTGGCCTTGACATCTGCATTATAGGCCATCGTCTGGGTATCGACAGAGCCTTTCAGCTTCAGCGTGCCGCCACCCTCCGTGGCTGTCACATCGGCCGTATAGCGTGCGCCGTCGGCCTTGATGTTGCCCTTCAATGCGATGCCTTTCGGGATGCGCACACCACCCATCGTCTCGGGCGGCACCATCTGCGAGATGAAGCCGATGTCGTGTGCCTTTGCATCGAGGTTGACATCAGCCTTCAAACGGTCAGGACGGTCGAGATTGGCGATGGTTCCTGAAGCGTTGATATCGAAGGCCGACGGCAGTTTGGCATTGACACCCACCAGACGGAGCTGCTTCATATTGCCACGCACAACACCCTTGACGGTAAGCGGCTGATTGGGCCAGCGAGCCAGCATCCTTGAAGTAATGTCTGAACTCCTGAACTCCTGAACTCCTGAACTCCCCAATATCTTCACGATGTCCTGCTTGCCGATAGAGGCATTGGTCGTGATGTTCATCTCGCCGGGATGCTGTTCGCCGAAGGTGTTCATGTCCATCGCCACCTGTGCATCGATGCTCGATTCGGGTGTCCGCAGTCGCATGTCGGGCAGCTGCAGCTGCTTCTCGTCGAGCTTCACATGGCCCGAAAGCTCGTCTATCTGCAGTCCGCACTTCTCCTTCAGCGATGCTTTCTTCAGGTTCAGCGAGAGCTGGAAAGGGGTGGTGCGGATGGAATCCGCATTGGAAGAGACGGAACTGCTGGGGGATGAGGGTTGGGAGGGGGATGATGAGAGGGCCGTCTGCCCACTCTTGTAGTACAGGGAGTCAGCGTCTATCTGTATGTCCGACAGGCTCAGGTGGTTGTAGTCGAGTCCCGGCTGTCGGGGGGAGAAACGGTTGTCGTAGGCCAGCTGGCCGTCGCTCCAGTTGAGATGGCCGATACGGTAGTCGCTTTTCGCCAAATCGAAAGCTCCGCTGTCGGCGGCCATCTTACCTATATTAATATATGCGCGCGTAGTATCGCCAGGCATCGTGAGGTTCACCTGCGAACGCTCGATGTTGAGGCGGTCGACAAGTATCTTCCAACGGTTTTCGCTCTCGGTAGTGTCTTCGGGAACAGAGTCATTCAAGACAACATGGACATCAGCATCTGCCAGCAGCGCATCGTCGATGCGCATGGTCTCTGCCTTGAGGTCGATACCATGACTCTGCACCGACAGTCGGCCGGCGGAGCCTTTCACACGCGCCTCCTTGACGAAGTCGGTGGTGTTGAAGCGCATGTCGTGGAAGTCGAGGGCATCGATCTCTACCCTATTCTTGAAGAGCGGCAACAACTGAACGTCGACGACGAGGCGACGAACATCGGCCACAGTGTCTCTAAGTTGCGGCAGCGAGTCGTTCTGCTTCAGGACGCGCAGCCCCTCCACGCTGAGATCCAGCGGAAAGGCCAGGTGGACGTGCTCTACGGTGATGTCCATGCCCGTCTTCTCGCTGGCCACCCGTGCCACCTTCTGCACGGCCCAGTTCTGCACGGCGGGGATATACAACGCTCCTGCCAACATGGCGACAAGCACCACGGGCAGCAAAACGACGATGGCTATCCACTTCAGCACTTTCTTCATATCAACTGACAAAAGATGCGCTTTGCTCTTGATTGCGCGCTTTTGCCTGCAAAATTACTATATTTTTTTAGAATACGCCAACTGTAAGGCGAAAATTTTAGATTTTGGACTGATAGACGATGTCTGGCAGCGCATCCTTGCCCTCGATGTCGGTCAGCACGAAGGTGAACATCCACTTGTTGAGCCGCACTCCCTGAGCAGCGACGTAGGGCAGCTTGATGAACACTTTGTTCCACCCGCGTCGAAGTTGTACCACAACGGGCTTTCGTGCCGTCAGGTTCTCGTTCTTCAGCGGTGTCTCGTTGTCAACACGTTCAAGACTGGCATTGTCCCATGAGGGGGGCAGCAGCTCTTCGTCGTTCACCCACAGGCGCGAGCCTTTGCGGTCCCACCGACCATCGCAGGGAGCAAGGTCTTTCTCTGATCGGCCATAGTTCTGAAACTCAACAAGGGCACCCGCTTTCTGCTCTTTAGGCGAGAATACATACGTCCAAGCGTAAGCTGTCTGTCCGAGTTGTGGGTCGGCATAGAAGCCAGGCACGATGGTTCCCCACGTATGTCGCAGATAGACAGCAGCACCGACGGCCTCACCCGTATTGTACGTCTGTCCCTGCCAGGTATAGCTCGGTTTCGGTCCTTCCGTCTCGGGTGGCAGCACTTTGTCGGCATCGCCGTCGTTAGGAAAGGCGTCGGTGATGGTCCACCTGACGTTTGTCTGCCGGACATAGGGGATGTTCTCTTCAACAAGCGAATGGGCTTTGTGGAAGAGGAAACGCTGCTCCCACGAGACAAACTCCTCGAGTTCTTCACCCACTGTGGGGAGCAGTGTGCCGCCATCTTCAATATACTGACTGCCGCCACCCTTCCAAGCTCGCTCAGCGGATGCCAGCACATTGGCATAGACGTTGTTCTGCCGCATGATGCCTTGCTCGTCCTCGATGTAGCGATCGTTCCATACGGCAGTAATCTCACCGGCTATTTCCTCCGAGCCTTGCTGCCTGTAGTAGATATTGCTGCGATAGATTCCCACGAGATCGGCAAAGACATCGAAGTGGTTGACATAGTTATAGCGACAGTCGATGTTGGCCATTCCGGCTATCTTCTTGCCCGCAGTGCTCCACATCTGCGTCATGTCGGCACCCATACTGTTGGTGATGCTGACGCCGCTGATAGGATTCCAGACGACAACGCGCCTGCCCTTATTGTGGATATGCGAGGTAATGGTTTCGAGGAAGCCGTTGTAGGTGATAGCCTGTTCGTCGGCTCCGATATGGATATAGGGCGCATCGGCAAACACGTCCATCAGTTCGTCGAGGATATGCTTCAGCTCTTCCACCCCCTGGTCGGTCTGCATGGAATGCCCCATTGCCCGCACGAAGGCGGCACTATGGCCAGGCATGTCGATCTCGGGGATGACGGTTATTCCGTAGTCGGCTGCTGTCCGGACGATGTCGCGACACTCTTCCTGCGTATAGTATTTCCCGGCAAAGCGTGTCATCGTGCTTGCTGCGGTGAGCTGCGGATACCGCTTCACCTCGAAGCGCCACGCCTGGTTCTCCGTCAGATGGAAGTGGAACGTGTTCACTTTGAAGCGTCCCAACAGTCGGAGTTGCTTCTTCAGCTCAGCGACGCTGATGTAGCTGCGCCCCACATCGTGCATCAAGCCGCGCAGCTTGAAGGCCGGCCAGTCGACAATCTCGCAGGCCTCCACTTGGTTCTCAGGCGTTCCTTCCATCAGTTGGGCGAAGGTCTGAATGGCACGGATGACGCCTGTCTCGGTGACAGCTACGATGCGGATGCTCTTCTTGCTTACGCTGAGTCGGTAGGCCTCGTTGGGATAGCCTGCCAAAAGATAGTCGTAGGCACCCTCGATACTGTCTGCCCATGCTATTTCCACATGGGGAGCCTCTACGTTGTCGGTGGGCTGCTGGCCTGTCAGGTGGCGGAATGCCCTGACGACACGCTCGGATGGTTGACTGGCGAAGCAGAGACGCCCCGTCAGCATCAGGGGAGCCGCACCTTCAGTCATCGTCACCTGCTTCGGCATCGGCAAGAGGTGTTCTACCTTTCCTTCTGCCACGACTGTCATCGCCAAAGCCAACACTGCGAAAAACATTCTGATTTTCATACGTGCAAATATAGCCATAATATTCCGTTCACGGAACAATCACAAGCAGAAAGTCACAGTATATTCTTGTTATTTACGTTTTTTTAAGCAATCAGCAGCGGCAAATCACGATGCAATATGCGGCTTATTGCGATACTACATTAATAAAGTAGTCGCACTACATTAATAATGTAGTCTCACTACATTAATAAGGTAGTCACACTACATTAATAAGGTAGTGTTGCCGTTTGCCGCAAATTGCATGACGACGGATGGCATATTGAAGCATGACAAGCGGCATCTTCAACGATGCAATATGATATAAAATTGGTCAAAAAAAGGGGCGTTGTGTTGCGTAGTTGCAATTTTTTGATTACTTTTGCAACCTGTTCAACAACAACAATGCCAATGACAAAGAGCAAACAGCTGAGGGTGTGCATCGTAGCCGGTGCACGACCCAACTTCATCAAGGTGGCACCGCTCATCCGAGCCATCTTGAGTAACGACAAGGCACAATACCAACTCGTCTATACAGGGCGCGAAGACGACCCGACACTGGAGGGTACGCTCTTCGACGATCTGCAGATACCGCGCCCCGACGTCTATCTCGGGGTCGACTGCCAGAGCCTGAACGAACTGACAGGGCAGGTGATGGGAGCCTTCGAACACTATCTGCAGGAACATCCCACCGATGTGGTCATCGTCGTAGACGACTTGGCCTCGACGATGGCTGCTGCTATCGTCACGAAGAAACAAGGTGTACGACTGGCCCATCTTGTGGCGGGCACACGCTCTTTCGACATCACCATGCCGAAAGAAATCAATCGCCTGGTCATCGACGGACTCTCCGACCTGCTCTTCACAGCGGGCATCGCCTCGGTGAGCAACACCAACCGCGAGGGAGCCGAGCAAAGCCGTGTCTACATGGTGGGCAACATCCTGATAGACAACCTCCGCTTCAACCACAACCGCTGGCGCCGACCAGCCATCATGGACGAGATGGGGCTGAAAGAAGGACAATACGTTGTGTTCACCATCAACCGCAAGGCATTGCTCGCCGATAAGGAGAAATTGCAGAGTATGATTGATGTCGTACGAGGTGCGAGATGCGAGGTACGAGAAACGAAGATACCCATCGTGGCTGTTTTGAGAGACGAGGCGAAGAGAGTTGTCTCACTCCTCGCTCCCCAATCCCCACTCCCCGACAAAGACAACCTCGAAATCATACCCCCTCAGCCATATCTCGACTTCGGCTACCTCACGGCCCACGCCCTTGGTATCATCACCGACAGCGGCAACGTGGCTGAGGAGGCAACGTTCAACGGTGTGCCCTGCATCACGCTGAACAGCTACACCGAGCACATCGAGACCGTCAAGCAAGGCACCAACGTGCTGGTGGGCGAAGATCCGGAACGCTTGGAGGCTTCCCTACGCGACATGCTCAACGGCAACTGGAAGCAAGCCTCCATCCCCGAACGGTGGGACGGTCGCACCGCAGAGCGCATCTTGCAGATACTCATCGATGTCGACTAAGCTCGAAGACGAAAGAAAAAACGTTCAATAATTAACAGAAATGTTGCAATGTAGCATATTTTATAGCGATTGCAACATTTTTATTATATATGTACGCACGAAATATACTATCTTTGCAAGCGGAATTACTAAAAACCAAAAACTATGATTCTGAAAAAAACAATCATGCTCATGGCTGCCATCACACTTTCCGTCGCAGCCAAAGCTCAGACGCCACAGGTGCTCAGCGAAAGGCATGCACTTTGGCGTACACAGGCCAACAGCCACTTCCTGTTGTTGCCCGTGCAAGAGAAAGAAGAGAACGCTAACGTTCGCGTCGTCGTCAACAACAAGGAGGTGAAATCCTTCAACATCCGACTGGCCGTCGACAAGGTGGACTATTATGTCCCGTTCGACATCGAGCAGCTGGGTATCCGTAAGGACGCTCCGATGCTCTTCGACATCTTCTTCCACGGCGACCGCCGCACGACGGGCAACCTGAAGGACTTCGTATGCTGGCGCGAGATGAAGATGAGCGACACCTTCGACACCACCAACCGCGAACAGTTCCGCCCCACCTACCACCATACACCTGCTTACGGATGGATGAATGACCCCAATGGTATGTTCTATAAGGATGGCACATGGCATCTCTACTACCAGTGGAACCCCTACGGCTCGATGTGGGAGAACATGAACTGGGGCCACAGCACATCGAAAGACCTCATTCACTGGACGGCCGAACCAGGTGCCATTGAGCCTGATGCCATCGGTGCCATCTTCAGCGGATCGTGCGTTGTCGACCATAACAACACGGCTGGCTTTGGCCGCGATGCAGTCATCGCTATGTACACATCGGCCGGAGCCAACCAGACACAGAGCATCGCTTACAGCACCGACGGCGGAAAGACCTTCACGAAATACGAGGGAAACCCTGTCATTACGCTGAACACACCCGACTTCCGCGACCCGAAGGTGTTCTGGTTTGAGAAGACACAGCGCTGGATTGTCATCCTTGCTGCTGGCCAGGAGGTGCAGTTCTACAGTTCGAAGAACCTGAAGGACTGGCAGTACGAGAGCTCGTTCGGTCGTCAGTATGGCAACCACGACGGTGTCTGGGAGTGTCCCGACCTCTTCGCGCTCAACGCTGGCAGTAAGTGCTATACGGGCAAAAGCAGCGAAGGCGGAAAGAACGAGCAGAAGAGTCTCTTCTCCGACGATGTGGCTTACGGCGACAAGTGGGTGCTGCTGCTCAACATCAACCCTGGCGGTCCCTTCGGAGGTTCGGCCACACAATACTTCATCGGTCAGTTCGATGGTCACCAGTTCGTCTGCGAGGATGAACCCAATGAGACGAAATGGATGGACTATGGTAAGGATCACTACGCCACCGTCAGCTTCTCTGAAGCTCCCGACAACCGTCGCGTAGCCTTGGCATGGATGTCCAACTGGCAGTATGCCAACCAGGCTCCCACCAAGCAATACCGCTCGGCCAACAGTATCGCACGCGACCTGCAACTGCTACAGCTCGACGGCGAGACGTATCTCGTCAGCACACCGTCGCCCGAGAATCTTGCCGCACGCGGAAAGGCTGTAAAGAAGGGCAGCATCTCTGCCAACAAAGTGGTGAAGAACCTGCTGAAACAGAACAACGGCGCCTACGAGCTGACCGCCGACCTCGATATGCAGAAAGGCGAAACGCTGCGCCTTACCTTATATAATAATAAAGGTGAAGAGGTGGCCATCACCTTCGACACGAAGAAGAAGCAATACAGCGTAGACCGCACCAAGAGCGGACTGACCGACTTCTCTGACGACTTCCCCTGCACGACGACAGCTCCGCTGCCCGACGTGGGCAACTATGGCCTGCGTGTGTTTGTCGACAAGTCGAGCGTCGAGGTGTTTGTCGACCCAGGTTTCGGCAAGTCGGGACTCTTCCCCATGACCAACCTCGTCTTCCCATCGGAGCCTTACAACCACCTGCGCATCGAGAACCTGAAGGGCAACTCGAAGGTGAAAGACGTCACTGTCTATCCGCTGAAATAAGAATAAAAAATTAAAGAATTAAAAACTAACAGAATATGAAAACAAACAAAATCGCAATCCTTTCGGTGATGCTCTGCTTCTTCTGCATGGGCTTCGTCGACCTGGTAGGCACCGCCTCCAACTATGTCAAGGCCGAGCAAGACCTCAGCGACAGTGTGGCAAACATTTTGCCTTCACTGGTATTCTTCTGGTTCCTCATCTTCAGCGTTCCGACAAGCGTATTGATGAACAAGATTGGCAAGAAGAACACGGTTTTGCTGTCGCTCGTCGTCACAGCCCTCTCGCTGCTCCTGCCGGTTTTCGGCAACAGCTTCCCCCTGATGCTCGTGGCCTTCTCGCTGTTGGGCATCGGCAACACACTCATGCAGACCTCGCTGAACCCGTTGATGGCTTTGATCAGCGGTGGTAAGAATCTGGCTTCGCAGCTTACGTTCGGCCAGTTTATCAAGGCTATCGCCTCGTTCATGGCTCCCCTCATCGCTGGCTGGGGCTACAAGGCGCTCATCCCCACATTCGGACTCGACTGGCGCATTCTCTTCGCCATCTATTTCATCTTCAGTGTTGTCGCCACGTTGCTGCTGTGGTCGACACCTATCGATGGCGACCAGAAGGCCGACAAGGAACTGCCTGCTGTGGGCACACAGTTTGTCAACTGCTTCCGTCTGTTGGGCGTTCCCGTTGTTCTGCTCTCCTTCCTGGGCATCATGTGCCATGTGGGCATCGACGTGGGCACGAACACCACTGCTCCCAAGCTGCTGATTGAGCGTGTCGGCATGACGCTCGACGAAGCTGGCTTCGCCACCTCGCTCTACTTCATCTTCCGTACCATCGGCTGTCTGACGGGCTCTTACTTCCTCCGAGTGCTCAAGACGCGCACCTTCTTCATCATCTCTGTCGTCATGATGGCAGCTTCCATGCTGCTGATGTGCTTCGGCGACACCAAGACGCTTCTCTACATCGGCATTGCCCTCGTAGGTTATGGCAACAGCAATATCTTCTCGATGTGCTTCGCACAGGCTCTCACCGCTATGCCCGAGAAGCAGAACGAGGTGTCTGGCCTGATGATTATGGGTCTCTTCGGTGGCACCATCTTCCCCCTGCTCATGGGTTTTGCCAGCGACGCTATGGGACAAATCGGAGCTGTGGCTGTCATGGCCGTCGGTGTCTTGTACCTCTTTACTTATATCAAACAGTTAAAAACCGCTTAATTCAAAAAACATGGAAGCAAAACGTTATATCGTAGGACTCGGCGAAGCACTCTGGGACGTGCTTCCCGAAGGAAAGAAACTGGGCGGAGCTCCTGCTAACTTCGCCTATCATGCCGGACAGTTCTTAGGTCCGGAGAACACCATCGCCATCAGCGCCCTGGGCGAGGACAAGCTGGCTGAAGAGACCATCGAGTCGCTCAAGGAACACGGGCTGACGCACCTGATGCCACGTGTACCCTACCCCACGGGCACCGTGCAGGTGACACTCGACGAAGAGGGCATCCCCACTTACGACATCAAAGAGAATGTGGCTTGGGACAACATCCCGCTCGACAGCGAGATTCAGGCCATTGCCCGTCAGTGCCGTGCGGTATGCTTCGGTTCGCTGGCTCAACGCAACGTCATCAGCCGCGAGACCATCCACAAGTTTCTCGACCTTACGCCGAAAGACTGCGTGAAGATATTTGACATCAACCTGCGCCAGCAGTTCTATACGAAAGAAGTGATCCAGGAGTCTATCCGCCGATGCAACATCCTGAAGATCAACGACGAGGAACTGGTCATCATCGGTCGCATGTTCGGTTATCCCGGTCTTGACATGGAGAACAAGTGCTGGCTCATCCTGGGCAAGTACAACCTCGACATGCTTGTACTCACCTGTGGCACCAATGGCTCGTATGTCTTCAAGCCGGGCGAGATGTCGTTCCAGCCAACACCGAAAGTGGAAGTGGCCGATACCGTGGGAGCCGGCGACTCGTTCACGGGGTCGTTCTGCGCTGCCATCCTCAACGGTAAGCCCATCGCCGAAGCTCATCAGCTGGCTGTGGAAGTGAGCGCCTTCGTCTGTACGCAGAACGGAGCCATGCCCACCCTGCCCGACCGTCTGCTGGCCAAAGCCAAATAGCCACCACACCGACAACACGAGACAGACTTGACAATCTTTCTTTTTTCATACACTCTGCAGCTCCCCCGATGTCGTCCGTAGACTTCGGGGGACTTTTTATTGACGCTGGAAACGACATGTTGGCGCGATGTAAACAACGTGTTTACACAAAGCAAACGACATGTTTTTGACATAGAAACAAACGGGTGCGTATAAAAATATCATAAAAAGCGAGCGAATCCTTTGTGCTTTAACATTTTTTCCGTAACTTTGCCCCTCAAAAAGAAACAAGCAATAAAGTAAAATGACAAACATCTTAGAGTTAAGCGAGCAGGAGATTGGCCGCCGCCAGAGTCTCCAGGAACTGCGACAGATGGGTATCAACCCCTATCCGGCAGCCGAGTATCCCGTAACAGCATGGAGTACTGACATCATCAACGACTTCGTCGACCTGCCGGTCATCGGCAAGGACGAGGAGGGCAACGACGTCCGCGAGACAGCAACGCCCGAGAACAGCCGCGTGGTCAGCATTGCCGGACGTATCATGAGCAAGAGCATCATGGGTAAGGCCGGGTTTGCCAAGCTGCAAGACTCGAAAGGGCGTATCCAGGTGTATGTGCAGCGCGATGCCATTTGTCCGGGTGAGAACAAGGACTTATACAATAAAGTGTTTAAGAAGCTGCTCGACCTGGGCGACTTCATCGGCGTGAAGGGATTCGTCTTCCGCACCAAGACAGGTGAGGTGAGTGTCCACGTGACCGAACTGACCGTGCTGAGCAAGAGCCTCAAGCCGCTGCCCGTGGTGAAGACGGATGCCGACGGACGTGTCTACGACTCGTTCGACGATCCCGAGCTTCGCTATCGCCAGCGCTATGTCGACCTGGTGGTCAATGCCGGTGTGAAGGAGACGTTCCTCAAGCGTGCCACCATCCTGCGCACCATGCGCAACATCCTCGACGATGCTGGCTATACGGAGGTGGAGACACCCATCCTGCAGACCATCGCCGGTGGTGCTTCGGCTCGTCCGTTCATCACACATTTCAATGCGCTGAACCAAGACATGTATATGCGTATTGCCACCGAGCTCTATCTGAAGCGACTCATCGTGGGCGGCTTCGAGGGTGTCTACGAGATTGGCAAGAACTTCCGCAACGAGGGCATGGACAAGACCCACAATCCTGAGTTCACCTGCATGGAGCTGTACGTCAGCTACAAGGACTTGCTCTGGGGTATGGGCTTCACCGAGCACATGCTGGAAGCTATCTGCACGGCCGTGAACGGTAAACCGGAGGTAGAGATAGACGGACAGGTCATCTCCTTCAAGGCTCCCTATCGCCGTCTGCCCATCCTCGATGCCATCAAGGAGAAGACGGGCTTCGACTGCGAGGGAAAGACGGAAGAGGAGATACGCGCCTTCTGCCTGTCGAAGGAGATGGATGTCGACGAGACAATGGGTAAGGGTAAGCTCATCGACGAACTCTTCGGCGAGTTCTGCGAGGGTTCGTTCATCCAGCCGACCTTCATCACTGACTACCCCGTTGAGATGTCGCCGCTGACAAAGATGCACCGCTCTAAGCCCGGTCTGACAGAACGCTTCGAGCTGATGGTCAACGGCAAGGAGCTGGCCAATGCCTACAGCGAGCTCAACGACCCCATCGACCAGGAGGAGCGCTTCATCGAACAGATGCGACTGGCCGACAAGGGCGACGACGAGGCGATGATCATCGACCACGACTTCCTCCGCGCCCTGCAGTATGGCATGCCGCCCACCTTCGGTATCGGTATCGGCATCGACCGTCTGGCCATGCTCCTGACGGGTAAGTTCGCCATCGGCGAGATCATGCTCTTCCCGCAGATGAAGCCCGAGAAGAAGGCTCCGCAAAGCTCTATCGACGAATGGGCCGCAATCGGTGTGCCCGAAGAGTGGGTCTACGTGCTGCGTAAGGCTGGCTTCAACCTCATCCAGAACATCCGCGACGAGAAGGCACAGGGCCTGCAGCAGAAGATTGGCGACATCGTGAAGAAGTACAAACTCGACCTCGTGAAGCCAAGCGTCGACGAGATCGGACAATGGATTGATCGGGCACAAGCCTAATTATCAATTCTCAATTATCAATTCTCAATTACAATCATGTTCGACGTAGGACGCATAGCCATCATTGGCGGAGGCTCGTGGGCCACAGCCATTGCCAAGATCGTGGTGGGACACACCCACCACATAGGGTGGTACATGCGGCGCGACGACCGCATAGAGGACTTCCTTCGGATGGGTCACAACCCGGCCTATCTGACGGGAGTCCACTTCAACACCGAAGAGATCTTCTTCTCTTCCGACATCAACAAGATAGCGCAGCAATACGACACGCTCATCTTCGTCACACCTTCACCCTACCTGAAAAACCACCTGAAGAAACTCAAGACACGCATCCGCGACAAGTTCGTCATCACAGCCATCAAGGGCATCGTACCCGACGACAACCTCGTCTGCTCGGAATATTTCCACAAGGTGTGGGATGTACCCTACGAGCGACTGGCCGTCATTGGAGGTCCCTCTCATGCCGAGGAGGTTGCCCTGGAGCGACTGTCGTACCTCACCATCGGCTGTGCCGACGTGGAGAAGGCGAAGGCTTTTGCCAACCTCATCTCCAGCGAGTATATCAAGACAAAGACCTCGCAGGATGTCGTCGGTATCGAATATTCGTCGGTGCTGAAGAATGTCTACGCCATCGCCGCCGGCATCTGTTCCGGACTGAAATACGGCGACAACTTCCAGTCGGTGCTCATGTCGAACGCCGTGCAGGAAATGAACCGCTTCGTCACCACCGTTAATCCCATTCCCCGCGACATCAACGATTCGGTCTACATGGGCGACCTGCTTGTCACGGGCTACAGCAACTTCTCGCGCAACCGCACCTTCGGGTCGATGATAGGAAAGGGATATTCCGTCAAGTCGGCGCAGATGGAGATGGAGATGATAGCCGAGGGCTACTTCGGCACAAAGTGTATGAAGGAGATCAACCGCCATATGCACGTCAACATGCCCATCCTCGATGCCGTCTACAACATCCTCTACGAGCGCATCAACCCGCAGATAGAAATCAAGCTCCTCACCGATTCGTTCCGATAATGACTGGAGCGCAGAGACGCAAAGACGCAGAGAATAAAGTTATCCTCTGCGTCTTTGCGTTCTACTAATACTTCTTCACGACCCACAGCCCCACAAACGTCAGCAATCCGTTGAGCATCAGTAATTCATAACCGAACTGATAGCCAGTGGTCTTCGACACAAGCAGATTGAGGGCGTAGCAGAGCAAGGGGGAAAGGATGCACACGGAGGCCTCACCCCCGAAAGCCTCACCCCCAACCCCTCCCCGAAGGGAGAGGGGAGTAGATACCTTCGAGGGAGAACTGCCAGTAGACATCTTACGCCCCTCTCCCTTCGGGGAGGGGTTGGGGGTGAGGCTATACGCAAACAATCCCAACAGCGGACCATACGTATAGGAGCAGAGGATATAGATAGCGTCGATGACGCTCGTAGAGTTCAGCGTCCTGACCATCAGGATGATGATGGCAAAGACCAGAGCCATCATGACATGCACCCGACGGCGCAGCCGTTCGTCGTTGGGCCGCCCGGCAATGTCGACACACCACGTCGTGGTCATCGCCGTCAAGGCTGAGTCGGCCGAAGAGAAAGAGGCAGCCACGATGCCCACCGTGAAGAATACCACCACCGCCTGTCCCAACCGCCCCGAGGCGGCAAACATGGGCAGCAGTTCGTCGCTGTTGGCGGGCAATCCGATGCCTTGCTTGGAGGCAAGCATCACCAACAAGACACCCAGAATCATGAACAGCAGATTGGCCGGCACGAAGGCAAAGCCATACGTACACATGTCCTTCTGAGCATCGCGCAACGTCTTGCACGTCAGGTTCTTTTGCATCATATCCTGATCGAGACCCGTCATCACGATGACGATGAAGATGCCACTCACAAACTGTTTCCAGAAGTTCTGCTTCGACACCCAGTCGTCGAAGACGAACATCCGGCTATGGTCGTCTTGGAAGACAGCCGTCAGCGCCTCGCCCATACTCATATCGAGCATCCCCACTACTTTATATATAATAAGGATAAGGGCCGTAAACATACACGCCGTCTGCAATGTGTCGGTCCACACCAATGTCTTGATGCCGCCCCGCCGCGTATACAGCCAGATCAGCACCACCATCAAAGCCACCGTTAGCCCGAAGGTTGCCATCGCCCCCAAGGTCCCAGCAGTCCAGAAGGCTCCTGCTCCCCCCAACGCCCCGGCAGCCCCCAAGGCGCCTGTTGTCCCCAAGGTTGAGTCTGTCGCTGTATCACAGCGACCCAACACCACAGGCTCCACCACAAAGCGATGAAGGATAAGGCACACCACATAGAAGCGCACGGCAGCACCCGTCATCTTCGAGAGCAGGAAGAAGGAGGCTCCCGTACGATGGGCCTCGCTGCCCAAGCGTTGCTGCAGAAAGCTGTAGATGGTTGTGAGGTTCAGCCGGTAGTAGACGGGCAGCAGCAGGAAAGCCACGGCGAAATAGCCGAGGATGAAGCCTAAGCAGGTCTGCATATAGGTCATGCCGGTGTGCATCACCATGCCCGGCACGCTGACGAACGTCACGCCCGAGATGCTCGCTCCAACCATACCGAAGGCGACCATATACCACGGCGACCGACGGTTGCCGCGATAGAAGGTGTCGTTGTCGGCCCGTCGCGACGTCAGCCGGCTCACCGCCATGAGCAGGGCGAAATAGACGAGCAGTGTGACAAGAATGGTCATGATGCAGCAGTATGATAGATTCCGCGTTCGACAATGGCCATGATTTGTTCAAGCTGCCGTCGGTCGGTGTCGTCGAACGAGGCCAGTTCGGTGCTGTCAATGTCAAGCACGCTCCTCACAGCCCCATGCTCATCGCGCAGCGGCACGACAATCTCCGACCGCGACAGCGAGCTGCAAGCTATATGTCCGGGAAACGCCTCCACATCCTCTACCACGACGGTTTCGTTCTTTGCCCATGATGTACCGCAGACACCACGACCGTGGGGAATGCGATAGCAGGCCACGCTGCCTTGGAAGGGACCTAACCACAGCTCGTCGCCCCGCACCAGATAGAAGCCTACCCAGAAAAAATCCATCGACTCGCGCAAGGCCGCTGCCACATTGGCCAATACCGACACCTCGTCGCGCTCACCGGCTATCAGGCTCTTCACCTGACTCTCCAGTTGTTCATACTTTTCTTGCTTATTCATATATTCTGTAGAAAAAAGCGAAAATCTTTCTTTGTTTATAATAATATTATTATCTTTGCACCCGACTAAGTCACAAATAGCAAGCTACCAATAATCGTATAACGCGCATGACGACAACAGCATCACTCACCATCCTGCAGCTCATCCAGCAATGGGACAGACAGCTCCTGATGCTCATCAACTTCGATGGCTCAGCGGCCTACGACCGTTTCTGGATGCTCTATACCAACGGCCTGACCTGGGTGCCGCTGGCCGCTGTCGTCGTTTGGTGCCTGCTGCGGCGTGGCGGATGGCGGCACGCATTGCTCATCACACTCGTGCTTTGCCTGCTGTTTGTCATCTCCGACTTTGTCGTCGCCTCGCTCATCAAACCGCTGGTAGGACGTATCCGACCTTCTCACGACGCACAGGTCATGAATCTGCTCAGCTATGTCGATAACTATCATGGCGGCCGGTTCGGCTTTCCGTCGAACCATGCCAGTAACGGCTTTGCTGTTGCAACGATGCTCGCCCTGATTTTCCGACGTCCCTTGGTCATCTTCTGTGCTTTCCTGTGGGCCATCGGCTCGTGCTATTCGCGAATGTACCTCGGTGTTCACTATCCCACCGACATCCTCACGGGAGCTTCTATCGGAGCGCTGGCAGCCGTGGGCCTTTGGTATGTCTACCGATGGGTGTACAACCATTTCGCCATTGCATGGCACTTCCCAGGCTTCGCCACGCTCTACCGCCATTCGCGGTCGTGGCTCATCAGTCTGACGTTCCTGCTCTCTGTAGTTGTTCTGCTACTATGTTCGTTAGTTCAACAAACTCGCTGATGCTCAACTGTTCAGGCCGGCGGGTCATCATCGGCTGTTCATAGAAACCTGCCGCAGGCTGCACATCGGCAAACAGTTGCCGCAGACTCACTCTCAGCATCTTCCTACGCTGTCCGAACACCGTCTTGACAACACGGCGGAACAGCCGTTCGTCGCAACCGAGGTCGGTCACGTCGTTGCGCGTCATGCGGATGACGGCACTCTTCACCTTGGGAGGCGGGTTGAACACATGTTCGTCGACGGTGAAGAGATACTCCACCCGATACCACGCCTGAATCAGCACGCTGAGAATACCGTAGGCCTTCGTTCCTGGGGCGGAAGCCATACGCTGCGCCACTTCGCGCTGAATCATGCCCGTACAGCAGGGGATGAGCTCTTTGTTGTCGAGCATCTTGAAGAAAATCTGCGAAGAGATGTCGTAGGGATAGTTGCCCGTCAGCACGAAAGGCCGTCCGTCGAAAACCTTCGTAAGGTCCATGCGCAGGAAGTCGCCCTCGATAATTGAGGAAGCAGCGGGGGGGGGATTCGAGGGTGCGGGGGTGCGGGAGTGCGAAGGTGCGAGATTACTTTCTACGTCTGCCACGATACCATTCTCGCTCCCTCGTACCTCCGTACCCTCGTACCCCCGAAATATCGTATTCTTCAGATAGGCCACGCTCTCGCGGTCTATCTCCACGACCTTCAGCTCGCGGGGCTTCTCCACTAAATATTGGGTCATCACGCCCATACCCGGCCCCACCTCCAGGACGGGCAGATCCGGGCAGGCATCCACCGTGTCGGCAATGGCTCGGGCAATGGAAAGGTCGGTCAGGAAGTGCTGGCCCAGGTTCTTCTTCGGTCGTACTTGTCTCATGAGTCGTCTCTCAGTCGGTCTATCTGCTGGTTGATCTGTGTGCTGAAGCGGATGGGGTCTTTGATGAAGCGGTAGTCGTTGACCGCCTCACCCGTCGTCGAGACCGTCACCGTGCCATAGCCTAAGATGCGGCCTAACACGCTCTGCGAAATCTGGACACCCTCGCACTTACGCAGCAATATCTCGTGCGACTCGCGGCGTACGATGCCCACCTTCTCGATGAGTCGTTTGTTCGTCAGCACGTACTTGCGGTTGTCGTGGATCAGCACACCCCAAATCAGGGACACGACAAGCATGACGACACCCACCGTCAGCGGATAGGCACGCTCGTCGATCAGGGCGGCAAAGCCCATCACCACCAAGGCACACAGCGCCAGCAGCACCGGCCATACATACACCACGGCATGCAGCTGAGCACGCATCACGATGCTCTCGCCGTTCATCAGATTCTTTTCAATGTAACTCATATTCTTCTGTGGTTTTTTACTTTTTTGCTTTGCAAAGTTACAACTTTTCAAGCAATTGGCAGCATTTTTCTCTTAAAAAACAACATTTTTGCCGCATTTCGTTGGCAGAATCAAAAAAATGCACTAACTTTGGCAGCCGAAAATTCATCATCAACCTATAAACCCTTTAAACACTTACACACCACTTGATAACCCTTTAAACCCTTAAAATAATGATCGACGTAAAAGCAACATTGCAAGAAAGCGAAGAACGCATGGAGATGGCGGCCCTCTTCCTCGAGGAAAGCCTTGCCAGAATACGCGCCGGACGGGCCAACGTGGCCATCCTCGACGGCGTGAGAGTGAACAGCTATGGCTCGAAAGTGCCGCTCAACCAGGTGGCCAGCGTCAACTGCCCCGATGCTCGCACCATCGCCATCAAGCCTTGGGACCGCAAGCAGATCAAGGACATCGAGAAGGCCATCATGGACAGCGATGTGGGCATCACGCCTGAAAATAACGGTGAGGTGATTCGTCTGAACATCCCGCAGCCCACCGAGGAGCGCCGTCGCGAACTCTCCAAGCAGTGCAACAAGATAGCCGAGAAGGCCAAGGTGGAAGTGCGCAACGTGCGCGGCGACATCAAGGACAAGCTGAAGAAGGCTATCAAAGACGGCCTGAGCGAGGACAACGAGAAGGATGCCGAGCTCGAGCTGCAGAAGATTCACGACAAGTTCATCAAGAAGATCGACGAGCTTATCGACGCCAAGACCAAAGAGATCATGACCGTATAGTTGATGAAAGGCTTAGTCATCAAGAACACCGGCAGCTGGTACACCGTGCTGACAGACGACGGACAGACCATCGACTCGAAGATAAAGGGTCGGTTCCGTCTCGACGACATACGCAGCACCAATCCCGTAGCTGTCGGTGATCGTGTCACCATACGGCCCAACGCCGAGGGGACGGCACTCATCACCGACATCGACGAGCGACGTAACTACATCATACGCCGCTCGTCAAACCTCAGCAAACAGTGCCACATCATCGCTGCCAACGTCGACCAGGCCGTACTCGTCGTAACGGTGGCGCACCCGGAGACCAGCACCACCTTCATCGACCGCTTCCTCGCTTCGGCCGAAGCTTACAGCGTGCCGGTCGTATTGCTCTTCAACAAGACCGACCTGCTCAACGAAGAGGAACAGCAGACACAACAGCTTCTCATCGATATCTACTCGGCCATCGGCTACCAATGTCTGCAAGCCTCGGCCATCAACGGTGAAGGCATCCCGCAGCTGCTACAGCTCCTCACAGGGAAGATCACCGTCTTCAGCGGGAACAGCGGCGTAGGGAAGTCGACACTCCTGAACACCCTCGTACCAGGACTCAACCTGCGGACGGCAGCCATCAGCGAGGCCCACGACACAGGCATGCATACCACCACCCACAGCGAGATGATCATGGCCCCCACCGGAGGATGGTTCATCGACACACCAGGCATCAAGGGCTTCGGCTCTTTCGACATGAAGCCAGAAGAGATAACGAGCTACTTCCCTGAACTATTCAAGATAGCGGGCGGCTGCCGTTTCTCCAACTGCACCCACACCCACGAACCAGGCTGCGCCGTGCTTGAAGCCCTCGAACGTCACCTCATCGCTCCCTCACGCTACCAGAGCTACCTATCCATGCTCGACGACCACGAACAAGGGAAGTACAGAGAGGCCTTCTGAAATTGCAGCAAGCGACCGACCCTTATGTCAAAAGCCACAATCTCCTCAACCACATAGACACAAAAAAAACATTATTATTGAAAAAAAATCGAATAATCTTTGGCGTTATGAATTATTATTCGTATATTTGCACACAATTATTATACATGAATGAGTCCGTCGAAACCAACAACGCCCGAAATGCTTAATTTGAATTAATTATATATTGTTTTATTAAAAAATGTTTGCTATGAAGTACTTTACGAATCTAAAAATGATTAGCTTTTCTTTGCTATCCCTTTTGTGTGCTACCGTCTCTGCACAGGAAGTGACCATGAGTGTAACGGATGTATCGCTGAAAGCAGGACAGACTGCATCCGCTACCATTTCCATGGATTTTGACGAGAATGCCATAGACGTTCTTGGTTGCCAACTCTTCATAAGCGGAGAAAGTTTGGATGGTGAAAATATCGCCTTGAAAAGCATCAGTGCAGTGGCAGATGCATATGAGACAGGTGCAGATTTAGGATTGTCCAGTTATAACACAAAGAAAAACCGTTATACCATTACGGTCAGCGACAAAGAGACAGAACCCATGTATTCTGGTGAATTCCTCAAACTAAACTTCCAAGTGGGCGAAGACGTGCCTGTAGGAACATACGCCATGACCCTCACACCTGAAGAAATCAGTATAAGGGGACAGGCTACCATCTCACTTCCCGACATCACTTTCACCCTCACGGTTGAAGAACCTGCAACAACCTTTGGTGCAACGGATGTGGAAATCATTCCAGGCAGAAGCGAAGTATCTGTGGTAGGATACAACACGGAAAGGAAAAACGACATCGTAGGCGTTTCCTTCAACATCTATGTGCCTGACGGCTTGACCATTGTTGCCGCAGAAGCAATCAACGAAGCCTTCTCGGAAGCACCCGCTGTCACGCTCGGTGACTACGACAGTGCCAACAAGTGTTATCCTGCAACTGTCACCGCCACCAATCCCTTCCTCCAGAGTGCTGAATGGAACGATTTCTTGAATCTTTCCATAGTGGCTTCTGAAGACGTTCCGTCAGGCGACCACGTCATCAGAATCGCCGACATCGAGGTAGCTACCATTGATGGAAAGGTCGTTCCGTCAGAAGAAACATCATTCACCGTAATCATTCCCGCACGCATCAATTCAGCCATCACTGTGCCTGATGTAAACCTCATGCCAGGAAGGTCTGTGGAATGTATCGTCAGCATGGAAAGCGACCTGCCCCACGGATTCCAGCTCATGCAGTTCAATTTGAGTTTCGATACAGAATTAACGCTCGTCAATGCAGAGGCTATTGAAAGCGCTTTTGAAGGAATACCTGCATTTGCTTGCTCATTCAACAGCGATGAGGCATTATACAATGTTTCAGTAGCTTGCGAAGGCGACGAGGCTGTTTGCGCCAATGAAGGTGTCAATGATTTCATGAAACTTACATTCAGCGCTGCCAGAAATCTCACCGTAGGTAACACCTATACAGTAACGCTGTCAGCTTTTGAAGGTTCCTTCCTCAACGCCGAGAACGTTTTGAAGGAAATATACCCGGCACCTACCGATGCACAATTTGTAATTACGCTCATAGAGCCGACAGGCATAGAAGAAGTTTCCACGATGAAGGACAACGGTGACTGTTACAATCTAATGGGCATCAACGTAAAGAATAACCTTCAGAAAGGTGTTTATGTTAGAAACGGAAAGAAATTCATTGTCGAATAAAAGTTCACATACCATCTGTATGCTATCCACTATTAGGATTACTCAACAATCCCCGAATCGAAAATTGAAGATTCGGGGATTAGAGGTATTCTGACCCGCTGTCAGACACAAAAACAGGCCGCGAACAAAAAAAATGACACAGAAATCAAAAAAAAATTGATTTTTTCTTGGAGCATTCAAGAATAATGCTTAAATTTGCAGCGATTTTAGCGCAACAAAGTGCAGAAGGCTCAACACGAAAAGCTCTTATACCTTATTAAATATAGGGAGAAGCACGGAGAAAACGCAAATCGCAAAAAAAATACACCAAAAAGCAATTTTTTTTCAAAAAGTTGTTGGTGTTACAAAAAAAATGTCTATCTTTGCAACGGATATTGATACATTTATTGTTTAACTATAAAAAGAAAGGATTAAAAAATGAAGAAAAACTTGTTTATTGCTGCCCTCGCATTCGTAGCTATGGGCGCTAACGCACAGGTAGTGAACACGCTCGACGGTTATCAGGCTGGTGATCAGTTTGAGAAGGACGGTGTGAAGTATGAGCTCATCGCTGTTGAAGAAGGTAATCCCGTAAAGGTTGTTGGCGCTGTCGCAGAGGAAGTTACCGTACAGGAAGCTTTCAGCATGACTGACAACTACACCGTAACCGATTTCAGTGCTGGTCTCGCTCAGATGGATCTCACCAAGGTTACAGCTACCGCTGATGAGCCTCTGGCTATTGAAGATGCATTCTTCACAACAGCTTCTTACGAAGAGGGTCAGCTCGTTTGCCCCGAAGCTTCTATTTTAAAGTATGTAAAGGCTACAGGTTGGAAGAACTTCCTTCTGAAGTACACTGACACTGGCAAACTCCTCGGTGACGTTGACGGCAACGGTAAGCTCACCAACAATGACGTTGTAGCTTTGAAGAACATCGTTCTTGAGGATGACGAAGACCTCTACAATCCTCTTTATGACATGGACGGCAACGGTAAGCTCACCAACAACGACCTTCTCCTTCTGAAGAACCTCGTTCTTGCTGACCTGTTCTAAACATTTAATTGAAGAATTTTATAAACCAAATTAAAACAAATAAAAATTATGAAGAAAAATTTCTTTAAAGGTGCAGTTCTCGCATTGTTCGCAATGCTTGGCACATCTGCAATGGCACAGACAGTTAGCATCACAGATGTAACAGTTGAACCGGGTAACACAGCTGCTGCTACACTCAGCTTTGATGGTACAGACGTTGTAGGTTTCCAGTTCTATGTAAGCGGAGATCAGGTTGACGGAACAAACATCGTTCTCGAGTCTGTCGAAGCTGTTGAGGAAGCTTTCCCCGTAGGTGCAGACCTTGGTCTTTCTAAGTTCAACACCAAGAAGAATCGTTACACTGTAACAGTTTCTGACAAAGAAGCTGAAGTTCTTGTGCCGGGTGAATTCATGAAGATGAACTTTGCTGCTGCTGCTGATCTTGCAGAGGGTGAATACAATCTGAACCTGAACGTTGCTGAAATCAGCATCAAGGGTTCTGATCCCATTGAGCAGGGTGATGTTGCCTTCAAGGTAACTGTTGGTGCTACTGGTATCGAGGCTATCGAACTCATCGAGAACAACGCTCCTGTTTACAACCTCGCTGGTATGCTGATGAACGGCAACCTCCAGAAGGGTATCTATGTTCAGAACGGCAAAAAGTACATTGTAAAATAATCTTAGCTAATAGGTAAACAATTACTTCAATATCGTGCGGCGGGTCTTTTCGGCCCGCCGCATTTATTGTGTCTTACTCTTGCAGGATACACAAAAAAGCATTATCTTTGCCCACAAAATGCAACCCCATGAGCAAAGAAAGTTACGAAAGCCACAAACCATTTGCCAAAGAAAAGAAACCTTCCATGAAACGCCGTGCGCCAGAAAACGACTATTGCTCACGGCGGATGTACATGATAACCCTTAACGTGGAGGGGAGGCAACCCCTGTTGGGCAGCGTGGAAGGGCACAGCGACCAACCCGCCGGCAGTCCCGACGCGCCCCATCTGGTTCCGACGCCATTGGGCGAGGCTATCAGCAGGTGCTGGTGGGATATCAGCCACTACCATCCTGAGGTAGAGGTCATCGCCCTTCAGCTGATGCCCGACCACCTGCATGGCATCCTCTTTGTTCGTGAGCAGATGCCTGTACCTCTTGGCAAGGTGGTCCTGGGCTTCAAGCAGGGCTGCAACAAGGCCTTCCGCCAGCTCTCCGCTTCCCTTCCACACCCAGAGGTTGAGTACGCCGCTGTAATACAGCGGCAAACAGGACCTGACGCCGAAGGACAGACAGGACCGAGGGCAGAAGGACAGACAGCCCCCAGCGCAGAAGGCCATCATGCGGGCCGCCGTAGAGGAAGGTCTGCCCGTCATCACCTTAGTAGAGAACGGTTTGACACCCTATACCAAACCCACAGGACGCAGCATGGAGACATGTGCCGACGGCAAGCTCCTCATCCTTGCCCCGTGGCAACACCACAACGAACGGCTCACCATCCGCCGCGACCAGTGCCTCGAGCTCAACACCATGGCACATACCATCTGCGAGAAATAGGCACCGTTCGCTGAACAGAAAAGGGCATTGGTTGATAGTTTTTGTGCCAATGTGAAAACATGCGTACCTTTGACCCACGAACAAGATACCATTGTCCCAAAAGCGACCAATATATAAACAAAAAAGAATTGCCTATGAAGCAGACTATACACAAACACAAGGAACACCTTATCTACCTCGCCTTCTGGCTCCTGCTCTTCACTGCTCCCGTGATGACGGGCTACATCCGCAGCATCAACGCACCGGTGCAGGGGATGCACTGGCACGAGGTCTTTGAGGTGTGGAAGACATTGGCCCTCTTCCTCGCCATCTTCCTTATCCACAACTTCTTCGTGGCCCCGCTGTTGGTAAAGCGAAAGAAAAAGACCCTGTATTTTGCGACGGTGGCTGCCATCACGGTGGTCTTCATCATCCTGCAATGCCAACGCCCTGGTCCATCACGTCTGCCGCTGCAAGGCCCCTCACCCATGGGGAAGCAAATAGCACCGCCACCCTTACCCTACCCTCCCTCTGCCCCCAACGGCATGAAGTCACAGCCAGTGCCAGCCAACAGGCCTCCCCACCTGTCGGGAAAGCCCGGTGCGCCTATTGGAAAGCCGCCTATCGATGTGGGGCGCAACGATATCATCGGTGTGGTGTTGCTGCTATCGCTACTCGGACTGAACCTTGGTGTGAAGCTCTACTTCAAGAACGAAGAAGATGCCAAAGTCATGACCGCCCTGCAGCAACAGAGTTTAGAGCAACAGCTGGAGTATCTGAAGTATCAGATCAACCCCCACTTCCTGATGAACACCCTCAACAACATCCATGCCCTCGTCGACATCGACCCGGAGCAGGCCAAGGAACTCATTGTCATCATGTCGCGCCTCATGCGCCACATGCTCTACGAAGGGAGCAAGAGCCTCATCCCCTTGCAGCGCGAGGTAGACTTCCTGCAGAACTATATCGAGCTGATGCGCATCCGCTATACCGACCAGGTGGACATCACTGTGGAGTTGCCCTCAACCACTCCCGAGGCGAACATCCCGCCCCTGCTCTTCATCACCTTCGTGGAGAACGCCTTCAAGCATGGTGTGAGCTACAGGCAGCAGTCGTTCATACGCATCAAGCTCTCCACCGACAACAACCGGCTGTGCTTCGTCTGCACCAACAGCAAGCGCCACGACACCGGTCAGCACCAGACGGAGGAGCTGCAAGGTGGCGTTGGGCTCAACAACATCCGCCAACGCCTCTCACTGCTCTACGGCACCAACTACAGCCTGAAGATGGACGACGGCGCCGAGACCTATCACGTAAGCCTCAGTCTGCCGCTGAGTTAAAACCCAAGAATCAAGAGAACGCACGATAAAAAAACATTCAACAATGAACAATATCAAGTGTTTAGCCATAGACGATGAGCCACTGGCACTGCGCCAGCTGGCCACATACGTAGAGAAGATACCGTACCTCGAACTGGTGGGAGCCTGCCAGAGCGCTTTAGAGGCCAAGGAGATCATGGACCAAGAAATGATCGATGCTATCTTCATCGACATCAACATGCCCGACCTCAACGGTATGGAGTTTGTCAAGCAGATGCAGGTCCCGCCGCTTGTAGTGTTCACTACGGCCTACTCGGAGTATGCCATCGAGGGCTTCAAGGTGGATGCCGTCGACTATCTGCTCAAGCCTTTCGGTCTGCAGGACTTCCAGCGTGCCGCCCAGAAGGTGAAGCATCGCTACGAACTGGAGCACAGACCTGTGGCGGAGGAATCGAGCATCGTCGTCGACGAGCTTGACAGCGACGCGATGTTCCTCAAGTCCGACTACAAGACGGTTCGCATCAACATTAGCGACATCCGCTATGTGGAAGGCATGAGTGAGTATCTGAAGATCTACATCGAAGACCATAAGCCGCTTGTGGTGTTGCTGAGCATGAAGCGCCTTGAGGAACGTCTGCCCTCCAACTCGTTTATGCGTATCCACCGGTCGTATATCATCAACCTCAGGAAGATTCGCGAGGTGAACAAGAACCGCGTCATCCTGGGCGAGGATGCCTACCTGCCCATCGGCGACAACTACAAGGAAGCGTTCAACGACTACCTCGCCTCGAAGTTCTTAGGGAAATGATTGAGAGGAAAGAGGAAAGAGGAAAGAGGAAAGAGGAAAGAGAAGAGAGGATAGAGGATAGAGGAAAGAGGAAAGAGGAGAGAGGAATGCGAAATAAGGAGTTGCAAGGATGGGTGCAACTCCTTATTTTTTGCATTTTAGCGTTTTTTTACCCTATGGTGAGCAACGAAGTGAAAAAAAAACCGTAACTTTGTCGCTCGTAATATGAATAGTCGATCTATTACCAGCCAAGCACTCAAGATATTGCTGCCGCTCTTGCTGGGCGGAGCTATCCTTTATTGGATGTACCGCGACTTTGATTTCCGGAGCATCCAGCACGTGCTATTGCACGAAATGGACTGGACATGGATGCTCCTTTCGCTGCCTTTCGGTGTGACGGCCCAACTCTTCCGTGGTTGGCGCTGGCGTCAGACACTTGACCCCATCGGTGAGCATCCGCGTCGCAGCACATGCGTACATGCTATCTTCCTTTCATACGCTACGAGTCTGGTTATCCCCCGTGTGGGAGAGTTTCTCCGCTGCGGTGTGCTGAAACGCTACGACGGAACATCATTTGCCAAGGCCCTTGGCACTGTCGTGACAGAGCGAGCCATCGACACCCTGCTTGTGGCCTTGATCACCGTTTGCACCATCTTATTCCAAATGAGCGTCTTCGGCACCTTCTTCGACAAGACCGGAACCTCGCTCGACACCCTACTCCAGTTTTCCACGACAGGCTGGCTTGTCACAGGCATCT
Organism: uncultured Prevotella sp.; assembly: GCA_946624005.1. GTDB lineage: Bacteria > Bacteroidota > Bacteroidia > Bacteroidales > Bacteroidaceae > Prevotella. The sequence goes on from CAMORS010000006.1 coordinate 68,361, forward strand.
GCAGCATTGCCGCCTTGGTGCTGCTTCATTTCCTCCTACGCCGACTGTCGTTCTACGATAAGGTGAAGACCACTCTGCATGGCATCTGGCAGGGTGTCGCCTCACTGAAAGATGTCCGCAACATTCCGCTATTCTTGTTCTTCACGGTAGGCATCTGGCTGAGTTATTTCATCCACTACTACCTGACATTCTTCTGCTTCGACTTCACGTCGCATCTCGGTCTGTCGTGTGCCCTCGTGTCGTTCATCGTAGGCTCCATAGCCGTCATCGTGCCCACCCCGAACGGTGCCGGACCGTGGCATTTCGCCGTCAAGACGATGCTCATCCTCTATGGCGTCGCCGACACCCAGGCCCTCTACTTTGTCCTCATCGTGCATACGGTGCAGACCCTGCTGGTGGTGCTCTTGGGAGTTTATGCGTGGGTGGCTCTCGTATGTTCGAAGGTACGAGTTTCGAAGGTACGGGGGTACGGGGGTGCGAAGGTGCGAGATTAGTTTTAGTGTATTCAATCTATATATACAATTACAATGAACGATTTCTATTATCGCAAATTAGATGCTTATCAGCTTTCAAAAGAGTTGACCATCATGGTGTACACTCTCCTCAGAGCTTTTCCAGAATATGAAAGGTATGGCATGTCTGACCAACTACGCAGAGCAGCTGTTTCAATACCTTCCAATATAGCAGAAGGAATGGGACGAATGGCCATCAAAGAAAGGACACATTTCATTGACTTCTCTTATGGATCACTCTGTGAGATTATGTGCCAAATGGAAATTGCATTATCACTTAACTATATCTCCCAACAACAATTCTTTGATTTTGAGTCTTTGGCTATAAGGGTATCAAAGACACTAATCGGCTTGAAAAATTCTTTATCAAAAAAAATTCAAAACAATAACAGCACGGAATGCTAATCTCGTACCCCCGTACCTTCGTACCTCCGTACCTTCGATTAGCACTCCACGAAAAAAAAAAATCAATCATGAGTGAAATCAAAAATCTGAATCCGCAGTGCATTTGGAAGAACTTCGATGCTCTGACACAGGTTCCGCGTCCCAGCGGACACCTTGAGA
>CAMORS010000007.1 GCA_946624005.1 uncultured Prevotella sp.
GCCATTCGTGTTTTCTTTTTTTCTCAACATGAATTATCGTAAATGACCCACGAATAATCATCAATAATATTTTTGTGTATTCGTGTTTATTCATGTGTATTCGTGTCCAAAAAGAATTTATGAGAAATTCATGAGTAATTCATGGCCATTCGTGTTTTCTTTTTTTCTCAACATGAATTATCGTAAATGACCCACGAATAATCATCAATAATATTTTTGTGTATTCGTGTTTATTCGTGTATATTCATGTTTAAAAGAATCTTCGTGCTCGTGTTGTAACAACAATAAAAAATATATAAAAATTAAGGACTATTGGCAAATAATTACGCTTTTCTTTGGCTGTTTCAGAAATAAATCGTAACTTTGCGGTTGTGCAAAGGCTGTTATAGCCATCATGTCAGCATAGCTGGGATAAGAAACAATCAGGAAAATGAACCAAAGTAGCCAACGAATATTCCAAAGCATCCAACAGCTGAAAGGCAAGACGCTGCCAAAAGATGGGCGGCTAATCCTTTTTGGATCGCAGGCACGAGGCGATGCTTCCGTTGAATCGGATTGGGATCTTCTGATGCTGTTAAACAAACCACGCATTGAATACGAGGATTTCGGACGTTATGCCTACCCCTTTGTTGAGCTCGGGATTACGTTTGACGAGTACTTCAGCGTTAAGCAATACACCACCGAGGAGTGGAAACAGAGAAAGGGTACGCCATTCTACAAGAACGTGGAAAAAGAAGGAATTGAGATATGACACTATCAAATGAAGAGCGCCTGGCCTTAGTGACATACAGAATCCAAAGGGCACACGAGGCTTGGGCAAACTCATAAAAGAAAATTTTATTTCATTATCAATTTAATATTAACTTAAAATTCAGAGCTTATGAAAAGATTATTAACAACAATGAGTCTCGTACTCATGCTCTTGGCTCTCGGATGGACGCAAGGCCTACAGGCCAAGACCGTCTACATTAAGCCAAACAGCAATTGGCTACAGGACGGTGCGCGCTTTGCCCTCTACATGTATGGCACGGGAGACGCCGAATGGGCTGACTTTGCAGTTGTAGATACCCACAACAACATCTACAAGGCAACGTTCAACGACAGTCAGACTAACATGATTTTCGTGCGAATGAACGGCGAGACAACTGAGAACAACTGGGACAACAAATGGAACCAAACAGCTGATTTGGATGCCCCGGCAAATGACAACCGACTCTACACGTTGGCTGACGGGCAGTGGGACAGCTCTACTGTAGGCAACGGTTTGACAATTACCGAAAACTACACCGAGCCCGCAGCCGCTGGCTACACGGTAGACTTCAACACTGAGATTGCAACGGGTGCTGCAGATTTTAAGGTAGCATCCAATTGGAAGCACATAGTTGACATAGATACTGACTATGACAACTATATGAAATACCAATACAAGGCAGAAGACGGTATAGATGGCACTGGAGCTCTGCTTGCCTTGAGACAATTAAGCTACAATTACATGGAGGAGGATGATGGTATCGAGTCGTACGACATGTTGGTAACTCCGATCGTTTCTGGTGATGTAACCATCTACGCAAAAAAATTCAGTTCAAATCCCTTCGTGGAGTTTTGGAGCTTAAACGCAGACGGCACAGCAAAGAATACAAAACTCAAAGGTGTGACATCTTTTGCTGATGGTGAATGGGTGGCTGTTACTTACAATGTGGCGACACCACAGCGTATCGGTATTCGTGCACAGTATGTTTACCTTGACAATTTCTCTGCTGAAAGTGCTGAAATCAAGGTGGAGAAAAGCATGTCAGTAAATAAGGTTATGAATGATGCAAATCAGGAGAAGGAGATTGGGACAAATCCTGTTTTTGAACAGCAAGCTGATGGCAAATTACTCGTAAAGCTGAATGTTGAGCTTTCCAATACAGGTGATGAGGATCTTGTAGCTGGAAGCACAGAAAACTATACGTTAACATTAGCAAGGAGTGATAGTGGGTCTGGAAGTAAAACCTATTATGAAGATGCGTCGATAGCAGTTCCGGAAAACTTGGCTAAGGGTGAAACTAAGACGATGACAGTTCAGTTCACCGTGCCTTACGTTTCTGGATATAGTTATTGGTTCGTCAAAGAGAATATCTCAGGTTCTACTTCGTCTTCATACCGCTATGCTTCCGCTGTTGCCTACGAGTCGAAGTTCGTGATTCGCGAAGCTGGATCCACCAGCACAAGCAGTCTGTCGGCGACTCAGAACTGGGGTACTGTCAATGTGGGTGAGACTGTTTCCAAGTCTTATGAGATTTGTAACCTTGGTACAGCTCCTATGACACTCTACGTTGAGGGTAGCGTATTCCCAGAGGATGTATTCTCACTGCAAGGTGGAAAACAGGCTCTGCTTGCGGCAATGAATGCCATGGAGGATGTTCATGTGGACCTCGTGACAAAAGCAGTAACGTTTGATGGCGGGGCTGTAGTGCCTTTCACTATCGTTCTGAATACCGAAAACGCAGGTTCGTTCACTGGCGATGTTTCTGTTGCCTATAATGAATATGGAGCAGAGCAGACGACTTTCACCCTCGGTTTCTCTGCAACCGTTATCGGTGAAAGTACGTGGGCGGCAGACTTCAATAATAGTTCGAATACTGTAGTATATCCTGAAGGTTCTGTAGCTGAAGGTGGTATTACCTCTGATTACCAATTCATTTCGTCTGGGAATTATAATAATTGGCTGATAGGTAGGAATATAGCAAGCTATGCTACAGAGAATAACAAGTTTATCACCCCGATGCTTCATGCTAATGCAGGTGACCAATTGGCCTTCGATGTCAAGGCTGGATATAGTTTAAGCGACGATTATTTTGTGAAGGTATATGTTTCAACAGACCGTAAGAATTGGGGCGAGCCTGTAGCATCATATACTTATTCAAATACTGGTAGTAGTTTCGTGACGAAATCTGTATCGTTTGATGCGGAAGGCGACTACTATATTGCATTTGCATTATATGGAACAGGGTCTGGTATAGACAACCTTTCGGGGCTGAAGAAGATAGATGTGGCTCATGACCTCTATATCAAGAGTGTTAGCTGGCCACATGAAGCAGGGAAATACATCAAGAATGGTTCTGCACAGACAAAGCCCAGCGTAGATTTCATTCCGCTGACAACTGAGGCAGCAAGTGCTTACACTGTGAAGTACGTTTGTGGCGAGACTGTTCTTGGCGAGGGAACACCCGAAGCCCTGACCGCCAGTGCTAACAGCAGCAAGACGATCGCTATCAACTGGACTCCCAACGTGGAAAGCACTACAACCTTCAAAGGAACAAAGGTGGTGTTCGAATTCACTGGCGGCACAAAGGTGGAGACTGAAACCTTCGACCTCACGGTGACCAACGAGCCTATCTTCCACTTCTTGAACACGAAGTACACAAGCCGCTGGTATGAGCCCTCTTCCGACTACACCACGCCTTACAGCTTTGGCAAGACCAACGAGGCCGGTGCCAGCAAGACATTCTGGATTCTGAACTGGGGTTCCGCTCCGCTCACCGTGAAGAGCATTGTCGTGCCCGAGGGCTTCACCGCTTCTGTCAGCAGCATGACGCTGCCCGCTTTCGACGGCACACAGGACGGTCTGGAGACCTGCCAGCAGTCGTTTGACATCACCTTCTCGGCTACCGAGGCTGGAACGTACAGCGGCGACATGGTCATTACCTACGTCAACGGAGAAGGTGAAGACGCTACCTTCACGCTCGCAGTCAGCGGCACCATGCTCGACCAGACCAAGTGGTATGCTAACTTCAACGATCAAGCTTGGCCCGCAGGCTCTGTCTACCAGAGCAACGTCAGCACCACTTACGTGGCTACCGGCGACTACGCCATCACTTCTTCCAGTTCAACCGGCAACATTTTCGTCACGCCTAAGCTCGTGTCGACGGGTGAGACCATGCTGTTCGATGCCAAGACCTACAACAGCAGCTGGCCCGAGGGCAAGGTGGTGGTCTATGCCGCCGCTACGCGCGAGGAGGTGCTGAACGCCGAGGAGGGTACCACCCGCCAGCAGCTGTTCAGCGTCAGCGGACAGGATGCTGAGAACGCCATGACCACCGACTACCAGACGTTCACCGTTCAGGTTCCCGCCGGTGAGTGGTATCTCGGTTTCGAGATTAGCGGTCGTCCGTATGTTGACGAACTCTATGGTCTGAAGCTGGCTGACGTTGCTCACGACTGGACAATCGTTTCTTCTAACATCCCGACAGAGGCTATGCAGAATGTGGCATCTACCGCATCTGTTAATATCCTTAACCTCGGTTTGCAGGATGAAGCAGCAGACGACATCACCGTGACGGCTTACGTCGATGGCGAGGCTGTTGCCACAGGAGAAGGCGTTGCTATCCCAATGAGCCACCTCCTCAACGCAGAAGGCACTAAGTTATCTGTCAGCATTATCTACCCGAAGGTGGGTAAATTCCCCGTATACCTTGAGGTTAAGGCTGGTGACTACAGCATAAAGACAGAACCTGTTAACGTTACATTCGCAGAGGAAATAGCAATGTCCAATGCTATTGAAGTTGGTACCAAAACATCATCAGACCGTTATCATGGCCCAGTAGATTGGTATAACACCGATGGTACTAATACACGTTGGACTGACATTATATTCACAGCAGATGAACTGAAAGCCTATGGCATCACAGCAGGTTCAAAAATAACATCAATTGCATTTAAAGGCTCCGGAACTTCTAAGAGCATTAAGGCAAAAGTGACATCTTGGGTAGGAACAAAGACAGGAAACATTACTCCGGGTACAGTCAATAAAGAAGAAATGACAGAGGTTAGCATTTATAATGCAACAGATGCTGCCATCATGATTGATTTCACTAATTTTGTTATCGATCTTTCTTCTAATCCTATTACCTTTGATGGTACTTCAGACATTCGTATCTATACTGAGGCTGTTGGACAGGGATCAGGCAACTGGCAAACAGTCACTTACGCTTACGACACCAATTACATGACTTCTTACTTTAATTCTTCGACAGCCGTTGCAACTCCGATAGGCTACTTCACCTTAGCTGCTCAAGATGCAACCCTCTCTGGTAAAGTAATGACCTCTGCAGGCGAAGCTATTGCTAACGCAAGCATTACGCTGAAGGCTGAGAACGGCGTTGAGTACAGTGGCTCAACTGACGAGATGGGTGCTTACAGCATGAACGTAGTCCAGGGTGGTCTTGACTTCACGGCAACTGTTGAGGCTGAAGGCTTCCTGAAGCGCGAGTTCGCTCAGAGTTTGGGTGGCGAGAACAAGACACTCGACGTAGTCATGTACAAGCAGTACGGTATCTTAGGTAATATTCCTGGCTTCGACTGGGACAACGATGTCGTGATGACTCAGGACGAGGAAAACCCGATGGTGTTCACACTCGTAAAGGATGTTGTGGTTGAAACAGCTGGTGGCTATAATTATAAGATGCGTGCCGACGGTGCATGGGCTGGTAATGAAGAAGGACAGCTTGCACATGGTTATGAACTGCCTGCAAGTGGCAACAACACCGTCAACTTCCCGTCTGCCGGAACATACGTAGTGACATTCACCGCTGATGTTGACCAGCATAGTCTTGATGCAGAGGTTGCCCTGAAGACCTTCACACTGGCTGAGAATGCTTGCGAGGAAGGACAGCCGAATATCTTTGAAATCACTTCAGAGATTGCCAACCTGACTGTCGTGCGCACATTCAATGCGGGCTGGAACGCAGTCGTTCTGCCGTTCGCTTTGACTCAGGAGGAGGTTACCACAACCTTCGGCGAAGGCTCTAAGGTGGCTTACTTCAACGGCGACACGAAGGATGCCAACGGCAACGTTACCGTGAAGTTCGACGAGCTCACTGGCGACCTCGCTGCCAACGTTCCTTACATGATCTACGTGGCAACGGCTACAACGAACCCGACGTTCAACAACAAGACGTTTGTTGATCCACACGGCGCAGATCTGAAGGCCGAAGTATTAGGCACTGCATTCGACTTCATGGGAACATACGTGAATCTTGATGTAAATGCAGGTGACATGTTCGTCAGCGGCGGAAAGTTTAAGACTGCCACAACGAACAACTATGTTCGTGCCTTCCGTGCTTACCTGAAGAGTAAGACTGAGGGTGCACGCCAGGTGAACATCTTCGTTGATGGAGAAGAAATCTCTATCGCAACACCTACAGCTATCGATGGTATCGATGTTGACAATGTCGACGGCAACGTCTACAACATCAACGGTCAGCGTGTGAACAAGAATGTGAAGCACGGTGTCTACATCATCAATGGCAAGAAGGTGGTAAGAAAGTAAGATCTGTCTGATACACGATTCTCCCGCCTGCCCGCAGCGGGCGGGAGAATAAAAAACAGAAGTCTAACCTTTTAAAATGTGATTAAAATGAAGAAAGAATATAAGAGACCCTTGATAGAGAATTATCTTTTCTCTACTGAGAATCCGTTAGCAGCTGGCTCCACAAAGTTTGATACAGGCGAGAATCTTCCGCCTATCGAGAACGGCGGAGATGCTGAAGAAGGGGAAGGTAGTGACGCTCGTCGCAACTACAATGTCTGGGACGAGGAAGACGATGAAGACTATTAATCTCTTCCTGACGAATCATCAAGAAAAAGCGGCAGCTCCTGTGCAGGGGCTGCCGCTGTCTATTAGGCAACAGGTCAATACATGCCATTATTGTTTGTAATTTGGCAGAAAAAACTTGATAAGTTTGGAAATATCAAGAATAATACCTACTTTTGCATCATCAATACCCCGCATGATGAGAGAAGTGGGGATCGTATAACCATGGAAAAGAAACTTGAGCGGCTCTGGAACCGCAACTACTGGAAGGTGATGACGGCGAACTTCACGATGTCGTTCGCCTTTTATCTGCTGACACCGCTGCTGCCGTTGTATCTGAGCGAGACATTCGGCTCGACGAAGGACATGATAGGCTTGGTGCTGTCGGGCTATACGCTGACGGCGCTGTTGGTGAGGCCCTTCAGTGGGTTCATCGTAGACAGCTTTCCCAGGAAGCGGGTGCTGATGGTGTGCCTGCTGCTCTACTTCGTTTGCTTCGGCGGCTATCTGCTGGCTGGCTCGCTGCTGCTCTTCGCCATCGTCAGGACGCTGCATGGCGGACCCTTTGGGGCTTCGACGGTGGCCAACAGCACGATGGCCATCGACGTGCTGCCGTCGTCGCGACGCACCGAGGGCATCGGCTATTATGGCATCAGCAACAACATCGCCACAGCCATCGCACCGACCATCGGCGTCTTCGTCTACCGCTATGTCCACAGCTTCGACCTGTTGTTCTGGCTCGCCTTCATTGTGGCTGGTGCCGGTTTCGCCGTGGTGTCGACCATCGATGCGCCGAAGCCTGCCACGACTCCCCTCCCTCGGAGGGGGTGGGGGAGGTTGTCCTGGGACCGCTTCTTCCTCTTGCGCGGATGGTCTATCGGTGTGAACATCGCTTTCTTCGGCCTCTGCTACGGCGTGCTGTCGAACTACCTGGCCATCTACGGCAAGGAGGTGATGGGCATCACGGGCGGCACGGGGGCTTACTTCATGCTGCTGGCCATCGGACTGATCCTCTCGCGCCTGCAGGGAGCACGGCAGCTGCGCGAGGGACGGCTGGTACACAATGCCTCGGAGGGAGTCCTTATCAGCACCGTGGGCTACCTCTTGTTCATCGCCTGTCCCAATGCCGTTGGCTACTACGGCTCAGCACTGCTCATCGGACTGGGCAACGGCCATTTCTGGCCGGCTTTCCAGAACATGATTATCCGTGTGGCTTCCAACAACCAGCGTGGCACGGCCAACTCCACGATACTCACCTCGTGGGATTTGGGCATGGGCTTAGGCATCCTCTTGGGAGGCGTCGTCGCTGAACACTTCAGCTATGGTGCCGCCTTCTGGAGCATCGTCGCGGTGCATGTGGTGGGTGTGGCTTGGTTCTTCGGCAAGACGAGACCAAGCTACGACAGGATGACAGGTTCTCAGGAATAAGGATATAGGCTGTCAAAGGTATAGGTTGTCAAAGAAGGATTTCCTTCGACAGCAGACTCTCGAGCTGTTCGGCAGAGAGGCGCAGCTGGAACTCGCCGTGCATGGCGACGCTGATGCGGCCCGTTTCCTCCGAGCAGATGATGGCCAGGGCATCGCTCTCCTGCGAGATGCCTAAGGCGGCGCGGTGGCGCAGTCCCAGCTCTTTGGGAATATTGACGGTATGCGACACGGGCAGGATGCAGCCTGCGGCGCAGATGCGCTTCCGGCGGATAATCATGGCTCCGTCGTGCAGGGGCGAGTTCTTGAAGAAGATGTTCTCTATGAGCCGTTGGTTGATGTTGGCATCGATGATGTCGCCCGTCTCGATGATGTCGTCGAGAGGTGTCACCCGCTCGATGACGATGAGCGCACCCACCTTGTGGCGGGCCATGTTCATGCAGGCCATGACGATGGGCATGATGGTGGCCTTGTCGGCTTCGGCTTCCTTCTTCCCTGACGAGCGGAAGAGTCGTGTCAGCGACCTCACGCGCTGGTGGGCACCGAGGTTGTAGAGAAACTTGCGGATGTCGTCCTGGAAGAGGATGATGACCGTCAGCACGCCCACACTGACAAGCTTGTCCATGATGCTTCCCAAGAGGCGCATCTCCAAGATGCCGCTGACGAAGAGCCACACCAGGATGAACACGATGATGCCGATGAACACGTTGAGCGACCGCGATTCCTTCATGAGACGGTAGATGTAGTAGAGCATCACTGCCACGAGGAAGATGTCGATGAAGTCTTTTATGCCAAAGTCAAACACGGTTTTCTGTTTTTTTTAATTCTCTAATTCTTTAATCTTTCACAGAGTGTGATGGTGTCGGCGGCCGCCCGCACATCGTGGACGCGGAGGATGGAAGCGCCTTTCATCAATGCTACGGCGTGAAGGGCGGTGGTGCCGTTCAGGGCATCGTCGGGTGTCGAGCCGAGAAGGCGCCAGATCATGCTCTTGCGGGAGAGTCCCACCAGCAACGGATGACCTGCCGCCTGAAGTTCCTGCAGAGAGGCCAGTATACGATAGTTGTCGTCGAGGCTCTTGCCGAAGCCGAAGCCGGGGTCGAGGATGATGTCTTTCTGCCCCAGGGCATGCAGCTGCTGTCTCTTTCGAGCGAAGTCGAGCAGCATCGTCTCGATATCCTTTGCGCTCGACATATATATATAAGGTATGTGCGCGCGAGCCACGACGCGGAACATCTCGTTGTCGCCGTCGCCAAGGGATGCTTCCTCACCGCCGAAGGCCCCTTGTGCGTTACCTCCCGACACGTCGTTGATGATGTCGGCGCCAAACTCTTCGATGGCCATGCTTGCCACCGCCGGACGGAAGGTGTCTACGGAGACGATGGCCTCGGGCTGCTCGCGCCGCACGATGGCCAGTGCCTGCCGCAGACGGGCCGTCTCCTCGGCTTCGCTGACGGGTGCGGCTCCCGGTCGCGTGGAGTAAGCCCCCACGTCGATCATCTCGCCGCCCTCGGCCACTATCTCGTTGGCACGGGCGGCTATCTCCCGCTCCGTCTGCACTCGGCTTCCCTCGTAGAACGAGTCGGGCGTGGCATTGAGGATGCCCATTACCCTGGGCTTCCTAAGGTCCACCAGTTTCCCTCGGATGTTGATCAGATACTGCATAGCATCGCATTTTGGGTACAAAGTTACGAATAAGTGAGTGAAATGCCAAAGGAAAACTTGTTTTTCTTTGCATTTCCGAACGGAAGTAACTTCGGCGACAGCCAGAGTATCGAATAAGTGAGTGAAATGCCAAAGGAAAACTTGTTTTTCTTTGCATTTTCCCCAATAGCTTTTGGGGCTTATCGTCGTAACATCATTTTAACTTATAAATAATGCAAAAATATTCATGAATATTTGGCCGTATCAAGAATAATGTATAATTTTGCGATGTCAATTCAAAACCACTATCCCATGAAAGCAAAATCACAACGTCTGGAAGCTGTCAAGATGCTTATCTCCAGTCAGGAGTTAGGCAGTCAGGAAGAAGTGCTCAAAGCCTTGGCAAAAGAGGGTATCGTCGTGACGCAGGCCACGCTGAGCCGCGACATGAAGCAACTGAAGGTGGCGAAAGCCTCGACGATGAACGGGAAGTATGTCTATGTCTTGCCCAACGAGACGATGTACAAGCGTGTCACCACGCCCCGGCAGGCCAGCGAGATGCTGCAGATGTCGGGCTTCGTCTCCATCAACTTCACGGGCAACCTCGGTGTCATCAAGACACGGCCAGGCTATGCCAGCAGTATCGCCTATAACATTGATGCCAGCGGTTTCAGCGAGATCTTAGGTACGATAGCCGGGGCCGACACAATCTTTATTGCTATTCGTGCCGGCGTGACGTACGAAAGTGTCGTGGAACGGTTGAGTACAATCATTCCGAATATTCAATAGGAAACGAGCGTTGCCACAGGCCGTCGTAGGTGTTGATGCTGAGCGTGATGTCGTCGCCGGGTTTCAGGGCGACGGGCATCCGGCGCAGTGCAATGCTGACAAAGACCTCCGAGGAGTAATACTCTGGACTGTCGTTACGGTCGTGATAAAGACTAAGGGCCACATGCTGCCGGCCGGTTTCGTCGGTGGCGATGGTGTCGCACTCAATGCCTAACTTCTGCGTCACCACTTCGCCGTCGTTACGACCTGTCATCAACTCCAGGTCGAGGTTCAGGTAGCGGCCGTTGCTGCTCATCCATCCACCGACCACTTTCACGGGGTCGTCCTTGAATGGGTCTTTGTCGTTGTTCTTCATACGTACGGAAGGCACCAGCACTGGTGACACCGACCGTACATCGGCCTTCTCCTCTACCTTATTATAATTATAATAAACAAGCGAGCGATAGCAGCTGTCGGCTGTCGTTACCCACGACGGCTTTACCCGCTGGCGGAACAGCAGCGAGTCGCCTTCGTCGGTCATGGCGCTGACCATGTAGGCTTCGCCGTTGGTGTAGACGTCGGCAAAATCGGCTCGGAGATAAGACCAACGGCCGTCGCCCGACTCGTAGTCTTCCGACGTGCAGGCTGCCATGAGGAGCAGCACGCTAAGTAAAGGAAAAAGTCTTTTCATATCCATGGATTGATTCATATTAGGAGGCGACACTTCCCACGTTTCGCAATCGCCGTCTTTACGAAAGAAAGAGGCGGTCGCGACGTTAGGAAACGTCGCCTCCTACATTTTTTACTTCAGCACGCCGAGCTCCTTGCCCACCTTGATGAAGGCCTGGATGCAGCGGTCGAGCTGCTCACGGTTGTGACCGGCAGAAATCTGCACGCGGATGCGTGCCTGCTCCTTCGGTACGACGGGATAGTAGAAACCGGTGACGTAGATGCCCTCTTCCTGCATCTTGGCAGCATAGACCTGCGAGAGCTTGGCATCGTAGAGCATCACGGCGCAGATGGCGCTCTGTGTGGGCTTGATGTCGAAGCCGGCAGCCATCATCTTGTCGCGGAAGTAGTTGACGTTCTCTACCAGACGGTCGTGTATCTCGTTGCTCTCCTTGAGCATCTTGAACACCTCGAGCGAAGCACCGATGATGCAGGGAGCCAACGAGTTGGAGAAGAGATAGGGACGCGAGCGCTGGCGCAGCAGGTCGATAATCTCCTTGCGGCCTGTCGTGAATCCGCCCAGGGCACCGCCGAACGACTTGCCGAGTGTTCCGGTATAGATGTCAACGCGGCCGTATGTGTTGAAGAACTCGCTCACACCGTGGCCGGTCTTGCCGACGACTCCTGCCGAGTGGCTCTCGTCGACCATCACCAGTGCGTCGTATTTCTCTGCGAGGTCGCAAATCTTGTCCATCGGTGCAACGTTGCCGTCCATGGAGAACACACCGTCGGTGACGATGATGCGGAAACGCTGTGCCTGAGCCTCTTGCAGGCATTTTTCCAATTCTTCCATATTGGCGTTGGCGTAGCGATAGCGCTTAGCCTTGCACAGGCGAACGCCGTCGATGATGCTGGCATGGTTCAGGGCATCGGAAATGATGGCATCCTCCTCAGTGAAGAGAGGCTCAAAGACGCCGCCGTTGGCATCGAAGCAGGCAGCATAGAGGATGGTGTCCTCTGTCTTGAAGTAGTCGCTGATGGCTGCTTCGAGCTGTTTGTGAATGTCCTGCGTACCGCAGATGAAGCGAACGGACGACATGCCGAAGCCACGCTCGTCCATCATCTTCTTCGCTCCCTCGATAAGGCGCGGATGGTCGGAAAGACCTAAATAGTTGTTGGCGCAGAAGTTGAGCACTTCCTTACCTTTTACCTGGATAGCAGCTTTCTGGGGGCTCTCGATGAGACGCTCCTCTTTGTACAATCCTGCCTCACGAATCTCGGCCAGTGTGTTGGCGAGATGTTCTTTCATTTTTCCGTACATAAGGTTAATTACAATTTAATGATTGACGATTTACTGTTTTATTTTATAAAGATTATATTGCTCTTTTACCCTGCAAAGTAACACAAAAAATCCGAGATAAAAGGCCTTTTTTGGCAGTATTTGACATTTCGATGTGTTTTTTACGCATTTTTATCCGTTCGGATGCAGATATTTGAAAAAAAATCGCTTATTTTGCACCGCGAAATCTATCAATAACAATAGTAATAACATGAAAAATATCCTTGTTATAGGTTCGACCGGTCAGATCGGTTCGGAACTGACGCGTGAGTTGCGTCGTATCTATGGTGGTAGCAATGTTGTAGCTGGATACATCCCCGGAGCAGAGCCGAAGGGCGATCTGCTGGAGGGCGGTCCGGCAGAGATAGCCGACGTCACCGACCCTGAAGGCATTGATGCCATTGTCAAGAAGTATAAGATTGACACCATCTACAACCTGGCAGCCCTGCTGTCGGTGGTGGCAGAGTCGAAGCCCCGTCTGGCCTGGAAGATAGGCATTGACGGACTGTGGAACATCCTGGAGGTGGCCCGCGTCAACTATTGCGCCGTGTTCACTCCAAGTAGTATCGGTTCGTTCGGCCTGAATACGCCGCACGACCAGACTCCGCAGGACACCATTCAGCGCCCGCGTACCATCTATGGCGTTTCGAAGGTGACGACAGAGTTGCTCTCCGACTATTATCACACGAAGTATGGCGTCAACACGCGCTCGGTGCGCTTCCCCGGCATCATCTCTTACGTGACACCTCCGGGTGGCGGCACGACCGACTATGCCGTCGACATTTATTACAACGCCGTCCGTGGCGAGAAGTTCGTCTGCCCGATAGCCAAGGGTACCTTCATGGACATGATGTATATGCCCGATGCCCTGAAAGCAGCCATCACGCTGATGGAGGCCAATCCGTCAAAGCTGATCCACCACAATGGTTTCAACATAGCTGCCATGAGCTTCGATCCCGAGATGATCTACGCCGAGATCAAGAAGCATAAGCCCAACTTCGAGATGGTCTACGATGTCGACCCGCTGAAGCAGAGCATTGCCGAGAGCTGGCCCAACTCGATGGACGACAGCTGTGCCCGCCAGGAGTGGCACTGGATGCCCGACTATGACCTGGAGCTGATGACGAAGGACATGCTGAAACATCTGGAAGAAAAACTGTTGAAATAAAAACACTATCAACAACCGGAGGCAGGAGCTTACTACAAGCTTCTGCTTTCTTTTTTTTAGATTCGACAAAACACGCAGAAGCAGGAACTTATCGCAAGCTCCTGCTTCTTAATAATTTGTTATGAGAAAACTACTACATTAGAATGATTTACATTCCGAGTGCAAAGGTACTGTATTTTTTTTAATCCACAAAGGATTTATGCAAAAATTTGCACGAGATTAACATTTTTCATACTTTTAGGTATGGAAAGTTGCGAATCTTTACATTTATGGGTTAAAATGTGCAAATCTAAAATGTTGCTTTTATACGAATTGGTTTTCTATGATGTCGGTTAGTACATCTTTGATGTCAAGTCCGGCAGCGCGCACCTGTTGCGGAATGAAACTGGTGGCCGTCATGCCAGGCGTCGTGTTCACCTCGAGCATGCTTATTTTCTGTTCTTTGCTGATGATATAGTCGATGCGGATGATGCCGTTGCAATGGAGGATGTCGTAGATATGGCTGGTGAGCTGCTTCAGACGGTTGGTAAGCTCGTCGGAGATGCGGGCCGGTGTAATCTCGTCCACCTGTCCGTTGTATTTGGCATCGTAGTCGAAGAACTCGTTCGTGGTAACCACTTCGGTGGGCGGGAAGATGACGGTCTTCTCGCGGGTCTTGTAGCAGCCTACGGTCACCTCCGTACCCTCCATATAGCTTTCCACCATGACGCTGTCGCTCTCCATCATCGCCTTGCGGATGGCCGGGGCCAGCTGGTCCTTGTTCTTCACCTTCGACACGCCGAAGCTGCTGCCGTCGGCGGCGGGCTTGACGAAGCAAGGCATTCCGATGCGCTCTTCCACCTCGTCGTCGCTGACGAGCTCTTCATAGCCACGGCGGATGAGCAGACTGTCGGCCACGCTGACGCCATAGCCGCGCAGGTAGTTGTTGAGTACGAACTTGTCGAACGTCATGGCCTCGACGAGTACGCCGCTGGTGCTGTAGGGCAGGTGGATGAGTTCGAAGTAGCCCTGTAGCAGGCCGTTCTCTCCAGGTGTGCCGTGGATGGTGATGTAGGCGTAGTCGAAGACAATCAGGTTGTCGCCCTCTTTGAACGAGAAGTCGTTGCGGTCGATGGGAGCCGTTGTTCCGTCGCTGAGCACGGCATGCCAGTCGAGACCTCGCATCTCAACGATGTAGACGTTGTAGCGTTCCTTGTCGAAAAAGGAGTAGAGGCCCTGGGCCGAACGCATTGATACGACATATTCCTGTGAGTCGCCACCGCAGACGATGGCTATGTTTCTTCTGATGGGTTTCATTGTGATTTGTTGTTTTTTTTTGTGATTATTGTGATTATTGAGATTTTTTTTGATCAGCGGGATTCTTGTTCGAACGTGTCGCGGGTGGTGCCACCGACATAGGCGCGCCACTTGGCGATGAGGGCAGCAATGTCGGCAGGAAGCTCGGACGTGAAGTCCATCTGCTGACGGGTGGTGGGATGGACGAAGCCAAGCGTTCGGGCATGCAACACCTGTCGTGGGCAGAGCTTGAAGCAGTTCTGGATGAAGGCACGGTAGGTGGAGCTGCGCTCTCCTCGCAGAATCTCTGTCCCGCCGTATCGCTCGTCGCAGAACATCGGATGTCCGATGTGCTTCATGTGGGCCCTGATTTGGTGTGTCCGTCCTGTCTCGAGGATACATTCCACCCACGTGGTATATCCGAAGCGTTCCAGCACACGATAGTGGGTGACGGCGGGCTTGCCGATTTCCGAGTCGGGAGGGAATACACTCATCCGCAGTCGGTCCTTGGGGTCGCGCCCGATGTTGCCCTCTATGCGCCCCTCGTCGTCTTTGAGGTTGCCCCATACCAAGGCGTTGTAGCTGCGGTGCGTCGTCTTGTTGAAGAACTGGACGCCGAGGTTCGATTTCGCCTCTGGTGTCTTTGCTACGACGAGCAGGCCGCTGGTGTCTTTGTCGATGCGGTGGACGAGGCCCACCTCCGGGTCGTTAGGGTCGTAGGAGGGCAGGTTGCGCAGATGCCAGGCAATGGCGTTGACGAGCGTTCCGTGGTAGTTGCCGCAACCGGGATGCACCACCATACCGGCCGGTTTGTTGACCACCATGAGCTGGTCGTCCTCATAGACGATGTCGAGCGGGATATCTTCCGGCTCGATGGTGTCGTCGTGGCGCGGGCGGTTCATCATCAGCGTCACCACATCCATGGGGCGCACCTTGTAGTTGCTCTTGACGGGTTGTTCGTTGACGTGAATAAAGCCTGCCTCGGCCGCTTTCTGAATACGGTTGCGGCTGGAGTGCTGAAGATGCTCGAAGAGAAACTTGTCGACACGTGTGGGCACCTGACCACGGTCGGCCACGATGCGGAAATGTTCGTACAGCTGACCGTCGTCTTCATTCTCGAGACTGTTGAGACTATCCAGATCATCTGGATTGTCGAAACTGTCCGGACTATTCAGACTGTCAAGATTGTCGAAACTATCCGGATTCTCTATGGGTTGTGCGTTTATGGGGATATTGCTGTCTGTCATTGCTTATTCCTCTGGCGAGGTGACCACCTCAAACTCGTCGACTTCCTCTGCACCGCCTTCGTTGCCGGTGGGGTTGTCGCCGTCGATGATTACCTCTTCTGTTTCCTCATGTTGAACGGGCTCGGCCTCCATGTAGGCCACGCTGTCGGAGAGGTCGCGGCGGCCGTCGCCCACTTGGATGATGATGTAAGCGTCTACCGGTACGCGCTGCCCCGTGCCGACGAGCCTTCCCTTACACTTGATGCCGTAGACCCAGTCTCTCTCGCCAGGCACGTATTCGGGGTCGCCCACCTTGAAGCCCATGGCTGTCAGGCGTGCCCGTGCTTCGCGGTAGCTGCTGTTGTCGATGACGTCGGGGATGGTCAGCGTGGGCGTGCTGCTGGCGTTGACCACGACATAGACGGTGCGCCCCGACTTGACCACCTGTCCCGGCACGAGCGACTGCTCGAGAATGCAGTCGGGCGGGAGGGTCTTGACGTATCCGGTGTCGCTGATAGCTATCTGAAGACCCAGCTTGTCGAGGATATGCTCGGCGTCGGCAAACGACTTGTGCCGCACGTTGGGCACCTGGATTTTCTCGCCGTGGTGGGTATAGAGGTCAATGCCGTACTTCACGCCGAAGCACAACAGTACGACGACGAGAACCATGGCCAGGAGGTTTGCCCATAGGCCGAGGCTGAATATCTTCTTTGCAATCTCTGCTGCTTTCATCCTATATATGTTTGCAAATCTGATGCAAAGTTAATGGAAAAATACGAGAATGCGAAATAAAATGAAGAAAAAAAACATTGGCGACACAAAAAAAGAGGGAAACAGCGTCGCCTTTAGCGGTGCGACATTGTCTCCCTCTCCTTTTCCTGTTGTGACGAAGCGACTTACTTGCCGTGATTCTCGTCGGATACTGTCAGTTTCTTGCGACCCTTGGCGCGGCGCGAAGCCAATACGCGGCGACCGTTCTTCGTCGCCATTCTCTCACGGAAGCCGTGCTTGTTCACTCTTCTCCTGTTGTGAGGCTGAAATGTTCTTTTCATCTTCTTTAATCTATTTTGTTATGTTATTTTCTGCATCAAGCGGCGCTATTCACCACTTTTGGGCTGCAAAATTACGCATTTCTTTTGAATTACCAAAGAATTATGCAATTTTTCATGAAAAGTTTTATGTTTTTTTCCATTTTCTTCGTAACTTTGCAGCCGTTTAAAGCCGATTTGGCATCAAGACAACAATTTACAAACCATATATTGCATTATGATTAAATCACAAGACATTAAAAAAGGAACTTGCATCCGCATGGACGGCAAGCTGTATTTCTGCATCGACTTCCTGCATGTGAAGCCGGGCAAGGGTAACACTATTATGCGCACCACGCTGAAGGACGTTGTCAGCGGCCGTGTGCTGGAGAAGCGCTTCAACATCGGTGAGGCTCTGGAGGATGTGCGTGTGGAGCGCCGCCCCTATCAGTATCTCTATCAGGAGGGTGCCGACTACATCTTCATGAACCAGGAGACCTACGACCAGATTCCCATCGCCAAGGACCTCATCACAGGTGTCGACTACATGAAGGAGAGCGACATCGTTGAGGTGGTGAGCGATGCCGACACCAACACCATCCTGTATGCCGAGATGCCGGTGAAGACCGTCCTGCGCATTACTCACTCCGAGCCGGGTATCAAGGGCGACACCGCCACCAACTCTACCAAGCCCGCCACTCTGGAGACTGGCGTCGAGATTCGCGTGCCGCTGTTCATCAACGAGGGCGAACTCGTGCAGGTGGACACCCGCGACGGATCGTATCTGCAGCGCGTGAAGGAATAACAAAGGCATGAGATATTCGCTGATTGTTCCCGTCTACAACCGTCCCGACGAGGTGGACGAGCTGCTCGAAAGTCTTTGTTCGCAGACGGAGAAAGACTTCGAGGTGGTCATAGTGGAAGACGGTTCACAGCGCGACTGCCGCGCTATCGTGGAGAAATATGCCGACCGATTAGACGTGCAGTATTTCGCCAAGCCAAACAGCGGGCCCGGACAGAGCCGTAACTACGGTGCTGAACGGGCTCGCGGCGATTATTTCATTGTGCTCGACTCTGACGTTGTCCTCCCGCGCGCGTATATAGAAGAGGTGTCGCGCGAGCTTGACAGAGAGCCTGCCGATGCCTTTGGAGGCCCCGACCGCGCTCACGAGTCGTTCACGCCGGTGCAGAAGGCCATCAGCTATTCGATGACCTCTTTCTTTACCACCGGTGGTATCCGTGGAGGAAAGAAGAAACTCGACAAGTTTTTCCCGCGTTCGTTCAACATGGGCATTCGCCGCGATGTCTACAGTAAGCTGGGCGGTTTCTCGAAGATGCGTTTCGGCGAAGACATCGACTTCTCTTATCGCATCGTGGAAGCCGGCTGCTCAACGAGACTCTTCCCCGAGGCATGGGTGTGGCATAAACGGCGCACCGACTTCAAGAAGTTCTTCCGTCAGGTGTACAACTCGGGCATAGCCCGTATCAATCTGATGAAGCTCCATCCCGGAACGCTCAAGCTGGTGCATCTGCTGCCGATGGTGTTTACCGTCGGCGTCATCGCCTTGTTGCTGTGTTCGGCTGTCGGTAGGGCCCTGATGCACTACGACCCGACGCATTTCCACCGTTGGTATCTCATGGCAGCCCTGCCGTGGATACCCATCCTGCTCTATTCGCTCGTTATCTTTATCGACTCCACTTGCAAGAACCGCTCGCTACGCGTGGGGCTGCTCAGCGTTCCCGCTGCCTTCACCCAGCTCATGGGTTACGGCTTCGGTTTTCTTGAAGCTTGGTGGAAACGTTGCGTCAGAGGCCAGGATATGTTCACCGCTTTCGAAAAGAACTTTTATCAATGAAACTGACCATCAACAACTGGGCAGAAGAAGACCGTCCGCGCGAGAAGTTGATGGCCTTAGGTCCGGAAGCCTTGAGCAATGCCGAGCTACTGGCCATCCTGATAGGTTCGGGTTCTACCAAGGAGAGTGCTGTTGACCTGATGAAGCACATCTTGAACGACTGCCAAAACAACCTGAATACATTGGGGAAGATGACTATCCGCGAACTGACGGAATACACAGGTATGGGGCCCGCCAAAGCGGTCACCGTGCTTGCTGCCTGCGAACTGGGCAAGCGGCGGCAGCTGGAAAAGGCGGAGGAACGTCCGCAGATTAACTCGGCTGAGGCCATCTACAGCGTGATGCATCCCAAGATGCAGGATCTTGACGTGGAAGAAGCGTGGATTCTGCTGCTCAACCAGAACTTCAAGCTCATCCACAAAGAGCGCATCAGCCACGGAGGCATCACTGGTGTAAGTGTCGATGTGCGCATCATTATTCGTGAGGCGTTGCTTCACAATGCCACCGTCGTCGCCTTCTGCCACAATCATCCGTCGGGCAGCCTGCATCCTAGTCGCGAAGACGATGCCCTGACGCAGAGCATACGGAAGGCCTGCGAGGTGATGCGCCTGCACCTGTTAGACCATGTCATCATCACCGACGGTGCATACTATAGCTACCACGAACAAGGTCGACTATAATTGAAAAAACAGATAAACAATGAAAAAAACATTCACCCTCCTGATGTTGTTCTTCGCCCTGACAGCCATGGCGCAGAAGAATGTCTACGGCTTCACCGTCAAAAATGATGTGGGCCAGAGTGTATCACTCAAGCAGTACAAGGGGCAAGTGCTCCTGATTGTCAACACGGCTACGCGCTGTGGCTTTACACCACAATACAAGGAAATGGAAGCCCTCTACCAGAAGTACCATAGCCAAGGCTTCGAGCTGCTCGACTTCCCCTGCAACCAGTTTGGCGAGCAGGCTCCCGGCACGGCGCAGGAGATACGCCAGTTCTGCGAGGCCAACTTCGACGTTCATTTCCCGCAGTTCGACAAGATAGACGTCAACGGCCCGCAGCAGGAGCCGCTCTTCGCCTTTCTGAAGGCAAAGCAGGGATTCCAGGGCTTCGACCTGAACGACCGTCTTGGCAAGCTGCTCGACGAGATGATGGAGAAGCAGGATCCCGACTTCCGCCAGAAGCCCGACATCAAGTGGAACTTCACTAAGTTCCTCATTGACAAGAAGGGCCGCGTCGTGAAGCGTTACGAGCCTACAGCCCCGATGAGCGAGGTAGAGGCCGACGTGGCACGATTGCTCAAATAGCGTAAACGCCGCATCTGCGTCGAAGAAAAGCGGATTTCACGGATTCAGCAGAACCGTGAAATCCGCTTTCGTATACAGTGTCTATCTGATTCTGTTCTCCTTGATGAGCGACTTGACGACCTGTTCTATTTCTTGAGCAATGGCCAAGTTCTCGCTGTTCAGACCGGGGATGGCGGTGACGTTGCCCGCTGCCAACGGGGCAAGGATAGGCTCTATCGCACCTTTCTTGAGCTCGTCGAGCAGGTAGCTGAGCATTTCTTTCAGCTGGCTGTCGCTGACGGTGTAGTTCCACTTCAGCGCTTCCTCGATGCTTACCCGCTGCATCGGCTGGTTGCCGGCAAACGACACGGGAACAATCTCTACATCGGGATAGGTGTCGTGTATCTGCTCCAGCAGCCCTTTGTTGTTGCGGAAAGCCTCCACCAGATAGTCGAGAGCCGCGTAGCGCCAGATGTTCTTTCCCCGTTGCACGTCGTTCTTGAAGCAGGTGACCACATCGTTGTACACCATCACCAGCGTCACCTTCTCCATGCCGGCAGCCTTAGCTTGGGCGACGGCCTGTTCCAAGCGGTCGCCTTCGGTGAGCGTGGCGTCGAAGATGAGGCCTACCTTGTCCAGCTTCATCTGGTTCACGGCCGTTGTCTTCCCGCTGGCAGGCGGGCCAGTCACGATGACAACGTCCTTCTTCCCCAGATTCAAAGCTTTCTGCAGCATGGAGCGATAGATCTCGCCTACCAAGATGTTCTCTGCCTCGCGATAGTCGGCTGCATTGGGTCCGACATAGCCTATCGGGCGGAACAGCATGCGCACATTGTCGGGGTCAAGCTTGTTGCCTGCACTGCCCATATACTTGTCTTTTAGCAGCTGCATGCGCGGGCGTACCCATTCAACGGCACCATCGGTGATAAGCTGAGGCTGCGGAGCCTCGATGGTATAGCTCGACGGGTAGCGGTTCATGCGGTTGTGGCGTCGGATGTCCATCAGCTTCTGTTGGGCAAGATAGGTGTCGCCGGGCAGCTGGTAGCGCGCGTTGCCTTGCGGGTCGGCCTTGAAGAGCATCAGCGACTCCTCGCCGCGGTCGACAAATGTCACCCATCCGCGGGGTGAAAGGTTATACTCGGCATCGCCCAGAACGGCCTGCACCAGGCAGTTGGTGTCCCACATGCGCTGTCCGGTGTCGCAAGTGTAGTGAGTATAGACGGCCTTGATGGGGTTGATCTCGGTATAGGAGAGGTCCACCAGCACATCCTTCGGCAGATAGTCTATCTGGTCGCCTACGTTGCTGGGCGACATGATGAGGTCTACGTTCTTGGGCAGGCGGTCGTAGAAGATGGCCGACTGTCGGGAGGCAGCCCGCATGTTGTAGCCGCTCAGACTGTCGCCGGCCTCGAAGCGTCCCGACTGTATGTAGACCGACTTCACCTTCTTCCCAAACAGTTCCACACCGCTGAGCGGCGAATACTCGTCGGCCCCCGACTCAAAGAGTTGGGCCAACGTCGTTGCGAAACCGATGGCCACGACCACAATCGACTTGTCGTCGGCCTGGCTGAGCAGCTGGCGGTAGAGCTTATACCCCTCGGGGCAGCGGCTGGTGTCAACGGATCGTTTGAAGAGCGGAGTGCCCTGCGCATCCTTCAGGTCGCAGATGCCGTTGTATGGGATAAAGCAGCGTGGTTTTTTCACACCATTGCGCTCCAGTCCGATAGGCACTTCGGGATGGCCGTAGTAAGTGTTGAAGATGTCCACGAGGGCAGCGTTCTTCTCGCCCTCCCTGTCTACGACGATGCCTTTCAGGTCGACAAGGCCGTCGTCCATATAGTGGTTGAGCATCATCAGTGCAAAAAGGTCGTCGGTAGAGCTGCCGAAGTCGGAGTCGAGAATCATCTGTACAGGCTTCTTGTCGTTGGCAAGGGTGGCCTGCTGTAGTTCTACGGAAGATGCCGTCTTACAGGCACTGAAGCCTATGACGACGGCAGCAGCCATCATTATGACGATGGCATGCTGCGTGATGTTGCGATGGTTTTGTTTCATAATTCTTTAGTTTGTATAATGATAAGATGCTATTGCGAGACAACCTTCTTGCCATTGATGATGCGGATGCCTTTGCGGTGCTGCAAAGGGTGGGGGGCACCAAGTGCTTTGAGCTGGTCTGGCATCATGCGGCCCTGTAGGTCGTAGATGGGTGTTGGGTGTTGGGTGATGGGTGATGGGTGTTGGGTGATGGCTGTGGGTGTCTGCGGCTCGGTGCCCGGATCAGGATTGACCTCACCTTCGCTGAAGTAGGCCACGCCGTTCTTTACTTCCATCTTGATATACTGCGACTTCTCCGGCGGTCGCTGGTAGCGAATGGGGTTCCTGGCATCCACATCGTCGAGGGCATAGACGGCATAGATGTGATAGATACCCTCGGCGATATCAGAGGGAATCTCCAAGGCTGCCGTCTCGTCGATGGCATAGCTCTCGCCGATGCGCATGGTGGAGCAGTCGGCCTGCCATTCGTCTTTGACGACGGTCTGCTCGTCTTCTGTGTATACTCTCACGCCGCAGTAGTTCGTCTCGTAGGAACCTTCACCGAGGAAGGTGATGCCCTCGATGACGAGTCCTACGCTATTGCCTACGTGCACTTGCGTCTGTTGCGTGCCCAGATCGATGAGATAACCCGTCAGCGGTCGCAAGGCGGCTCCCGTGCTTGTGCCGTCGTAGTCGGGCTTGGCACCGAGGATAGCCTGCTGCCAATGGCTGAAGTCGGCATTGGCCCGTCCGGAGTCGAGCACGCTGCTGACGAAGTAGCCGTTGTAGTCGCCGCCCCAACCCCAGTTGATGTGGAAGCGTCCGTCGGTGTCGTAGCCGTCGAAGACGAAGCAGTGGCCGTACATGTTTGCCGTGCTGCCGCCATAGATGATGGGGTTGCCCTGGTCGAGGTCGTCGCGCAGCATCTGTTCCCATGTGTCGAGCTGATAGAAGTCACGCAGGTAGAGGTCGAGCCCTTTGTCGTAGCGGAAGTAGTTGCGCAGCGCCTTCATGGCATCGTAAATCTGTGCACCGCTACCTCCATTGTCGGCCGTGTTGTATTGCATGTCGACCGAAACGCCGGCATGGTAGCACAGCGTACCCACAGCCGGGGCATCCTGCGAGCTGGAGTAGCTGTCTTTCATGCTGGTCCACTGATAGTAGGTGGCCTCGAAATCGGCTGAGAAAGTCTTGGCCGACGATGCCTGTTCGGGTCTGTATGAATAAGAATGGCTCCCTTCGCCGTGGTCGGGCCAGTTGTGAGCCTTCATCATCTGTGCCATTGCCAGCGCCACACAGCCCACGACCGGTCTGTAGGTGCCTAAGGGGTAGCGTATGGTGGGAATCTCGCCGTTATACGGACTGCCCTGCTTCCATCGTGTCGTCATCAGCGGACTGACGCTCGACGAGAGCTGTTTGGGCATTCGGGCTGCCTCGGGATGCTCTCTCAGATACTGCAACTGTCGCTGGTATTCACCGAGCCACCATGCTACGTTCTCCGGTATGTTGTCGGCAGAAAAAACTTCTGTGTCGCTGTAGGCCCATACGGGCGTGGTGCGGTTGTCACCGCTAACGACGACAAAGCCCTGTCCGTCGGCGTTGTTGAACACATAATAGTCGGCCTCGCCCATTGCATTGACTGCCTTGCTGACCATTTGAAGGTTCGGGGTTCGAGGGTTCGAGGGTGCGGAGGAGCGAAGGTGCACGGTTCGGTTGACAAACTGTTGTGCTATTGTCAGCGCCTGCTGCTCCGTAACATTGTCGGCCGAAGCCGTTAGTGTGGCTGCGGCTACCAACATGAGAAGTGTAGAAAGGATTCTCATAAGTTCTGTTTAATAAATAATGATAATGAATAAATGATTATAAATGATATGATGGCACAATTTGCGATTATCGGCCGAGCCACGACTCGGGATTGAGCTTGGTGTTGCCCTTGCGCAACTGGAACTGCAGGATGTTGTCCGAACCCACCGTTCCGAGTGCCTGCCGTGCTGAGACATGCTGTCCGCGAGAGACGCTGACGCTGCTCAGGTTGCAGTAGACAGAGATGTATCCGCCATGTCGCACCATGACAACGTTGGAGCCTTGGAAGTTGAACACCGCGCTGACCTCGCCGTCGAAGATGGCGCGAGCCTGACAACCGGGGTTGCCCTTGATGTTGACGCCCTTGTTGTCGAGCGTCACACCGCGCAGTCCTTCCACGTTATACTGTCCGTAGTGCGATACGATGCGATAGCTGCCCGTAATGGGAATGGGCAGTCGGCCGCGGTTGCTCTCGAAGTTGGAGCTCAGCTTACGGTCGACGCTGGTCATCATCGCGGCCTCGTTCGATTTCTTCGTAGCCTCTTTCACCTCCTTGGTGTGCCGCTCGCGGTCTACCTTTGCCTTCAGTTCGGCTGCCTCACGGTCGGCACGGGCCTGATTGGCTGCCTTCTCAGCCTTCGCCTTTTCGGCCTCGCTCTTCTTGGCAGCGGCCTTGGCGGCAGCTTTCGCTTTTGCCTCACGCTCTTTCGCTTCGGCTATGCGACGCTCGTTCTCGCGGGCTGCTTTCTCTGCTTCCGCCTTCTTGCGGGCCAGCTCTTCCTGCCGCTTCTTCTTGGCAGCGGCCTCGGCTGCAGCCTTTTTGCGCGCCTCCTCTTCGGCACGAGCCTTGGCTTTAGCCACCTCAATGGCTACCAGTCGATCAATCTCAACGTTCAGCTGCGCGTCTTTCTTCTTCTGATCGTCAATGATGCCCTGAATGGTTTTCTGCTGTTTCTGCAGCGTGTTGACCATCTCTTGCTGTTCGGTCTGCTTCACCTGAAGGGCAGCCTGCTCTTGCTTTCCCTTGTTCAGGAGCGAGGCCTTCTGTCCTTTCTGTTTTTCCAGCTCGGCATGTTTGCTGGCTATCTGCTCCTGCTTGACCTTCACCAGTTCGCCCTGAGCCCGCTGATAGGCGGCATATTCGCGCACGAAGCGCAGTCGACGGTACATCTGGGTGAAGTTCTTCGCCGAGAAGATGAACATCAGCTGATCCTGGATAGAGCGGTGGCGCGCCATGTAGCGCAGGCTCTTGATATACTTCTCCTTACGCTCGTCGAGCTGTTTCTCTAAGGTTTCGAGTTGCGTCTTGAGCAGGTCGATGTTCCCCTCGATGCCTGTGATGTCCTTCTGTATCTCCTCTATCGACTTCTGCCGCTGGCCTATCTCGCTGTTGATGACCATCAGCGTGTTAAGGCGCTCCTTGACGGTGGCGCGGTTTTTCTGCAGGAGCTGTTCCTGTTCCTTTATCTTCTTTTGCAAGGCAGCCCGCTGGTTCTGTAGGCCCTTGATCTCGTTGGTGGTGGGGGGGGCGGTTTTCTTGCCCTTCCCCTTCTTGCTCTTCGTGGAAGATGTCGTCGTACTACCACGACTTGCTGAACCCGAGGAAGACTTTTTGGTGGTGGTTTTCTTCTGGGTGGTGGTGGCCTTCTTTTGGGTGGTGGCCGTCTTTTTCTGGGTGGAGGAAGCCTTTTTGGTCTGTGCATCGGTGGATGCCAGACAGACAAGGGCTGCTATGAGGATGATGAGGAGTCTTTTCATACGCTTACAAACTCATGGTTTTCAGAACATCGTCTATGCTTACATACTCATGATTTTCTTCAACACATCGTCTACGCTCACCTGCTTGTACTTCTTCGAAACGGTGGTGAAAGCGTCCCATTTGCTGTCGTTGTCTACGCTCTTCATCCTGATGCCGAGCTTCATGTTCTTCGGCATTTTCTTCGTTCCTGCGGGCAGTTGAGCCGTTGTCTGCATGTTGAGTGTGATGCTGTTGGGGAACGACTTCACGCCCATGGCCTTGAAGTCGGCATATTCGCAGCTGACGTGGGTCGATCCGCTCGACTTACTGTTGTAGTCGACATCAACGCGCTGGATGAGTCCCGACTGGCTGTTGGCCAGCCAAGTGTACTTCATGTTGTCTTTCTCGAGGGTGATGGGTGTCGGCTGTTGGGTGTTGAGAATCTCGGCCGTAAACTGCTTGAGCATCGCATCGGTCACTTTTGTCTGTCCCGGCACGAAGAGCTGGTTCCAGAACAGCGCTTGCAGCGCATAGAAGTTCAGTCCGTTGTTCTTCAGGAAGTCCACCTGGTTGTAGTCGCCCTTGACATATTCGGAGTGGATGCGGTCTACGATGAGCACATAATCCTTGGTGAACTCCAGCCGTCCGGCTTCCATACCGATGAGCGGAACGTTGAGCTGGATGCGTATCACCTCGTCGCGGCGCATCATCAGCTTGCCGCCCACACTGATTTCCTTGTCGCCTCGCATGATGCTGAAGTCGATCTTCGCCGTGATGTTCTTGGCATAGACAGCGTTGTCGTGCACCTTCTTGACAAACTGGCTGTTGGCTGTTGTCTGTTGGGTGTTGGGTGTCGAAGTTTGGGTGTTGGGTGTTGGGTGTTGGGTGTTGAGGGCGGCTTTCTTCGTGCCACACGCAGTGAGGGCGGCTGCCATCAAGCAACCGACGAGAAGGTTGAGTACTATCTTGTTATACGAACGTTTCATATTCTATATTATTTAATGTATTTACGAAGTTTGATTTTACGGATAAGCACCTTCGAGTCGCCTCCCGCATCGACGGCGCGCTGCCAGTAATCGACAGCTTTGTCCATCTGCTCTGTCTTGGCATAGACATCGCCGGCATGCTCCAAGACGTCGACCGACGGCACCGAGTCGTTCTGCAGCACCTGTTCCATATAGATAGCGGCCTCGGTGTAGCGTTCCTGCTGGAAGAGAATCCATGCGTAAGTGTCGAGGAAGGTAGCATTGGTGGGCTCGGCCTTGATGGTGCGATAGCTCATCTGCTCCGCCTTCTGCAAGTCTTCGTTGCGCAGGCTGAGATAGTAGGCATAGTTGTTCAGACAGCCATAGTTGTCGGGTTTGTACTGCAGACAGCTGTCGTAGGCAGCGAAAGCCTCTTGGTCGAGTCCCTTCCGATGGAGAACGTCGCCCATGATGGCATAGAAATCGGAGACGATGTCCGGATTAGAATCCTCGTCAATCTGGCTAACGCCGCGTCGCATCGCGTCGAGTGTGGCATCGTCGTCGTCCTTCTGCAGGTAGGAAAGACCGAGGAAGTAGTAGAACCCGATCTCGTCGGGATTATACTCCGTTCCCTCTTCGCACAGTTGGGCCACATCGCCATAGGCCTCGTCGGCCCACAGAGCTTGTGCCAGTTGCAGGCGGACGCCGGCATTGTCGGGTGTCAGTCGGAGCGCCTCGCGCCATACCTGATTGATGCTGTCTTGCGGCATCTTCTTCAGTTGCATATAGGCCGCATAGAGTTCCAGCATGTCGCTGTCGTGCTGCGGTTCGTCGAGAATGCGCTGGAAGACGGCAATCACCTGCGTGCTGTCGCCTCCGTTCTGCTCGTTCTCGGCTACAACCTGTCGCATCAGACTGATTTTCGTGTCCAAACTCGTCTTCGGATTGACCAGCAGCCGCTCTTGCAGCGCGTTGGCCAGCGAGTCTTCGCCGACGGCACGGTAGTAGTCAAGCATCGACACCTGTGCAGCCTGGTTGTCAGGCTCTGTTGCCAAGACGTGCTGATAAGCTTCGAGCGCCTCGTCGGCGCGGCTGTTCTGCAGCAGCCAGTTGCCCATCATCACGCGATAGTTGAGGTCGTTGGGATGCTTCTCGGCCAGTTGTTGCAGTTCTTTGAGCTCGCGGTCTTTGTCGCCGAGCATCGCATAGACGCGCATCTTAGAGAGCGTAATCTGCTCGCTGCTACCGTCCACCTGCTCCATGCGGTTGAGCGTCACGATCATCTTGTCGTAGTCGCGCTGCTGGTTGTAGAGCTGTAGTAGCACACCAAGCGCGTCGCTGCGGCTCTTGTCGCGCTGGAAGAGCTGCTCGTAGCATTGGGCTGCCTCGCTGAACTGGTTGGCGTTGATGTGTGTGATGCCCAGTCGCTCCAGGTAGATATCGTTGTCGCTGTCGAGGTCGACAGCCTTCTGCATCAGGGCCAGCGACGTAGAGTCGGCATCCAGTTCGGCATAATAGGCCGACAGGGCGAAGTAGACCTCCGCAGCGTTAGGGTCGATGTCGAGGCAGTGGCGATAGAGGTCGAATGCGGCGTCGTAGTTGCCCAGGTTCTGCTGGTTGACGGCTTCGAGGTAGAAATACTTGAAGCGCTGCCCGTCGTTGTACGACAGTTGGGGTCTGCCCTGCTGCCGTTGAGAAGCCTTTCTGGCTGACGTACAACCACATAGCATCAGGATGCAAAGACAAAGCCATGCCTCCATCATCCTTGTTCTCACAAATTCTTCATTCCTCATTCTTCATTCTTCGTTCGTCATTCATCATTCTCATTTCACCCCCGTATGCCCGTATCCGCCAGCGCCGCGCTCTGTCTGGTCGAGCTCTTCGACAAGTTCAAAGTCGGCTTGTTCGTGTCGGGCGATAATCATCTGCGCGATGCGCTCACCGTCGTTGACGGTGAACGGCTCTTGCGAGAGGTTGATGAGCAGCACGCCCACCTCGCCGCGATAGTCGGCATCGATGGTGCCGGGACTGTTGAGCACGGTGATACCGTGCTTCAGAGCCAATCCGCTGCGCGGCCGTACCTGTGCTTCGGCACCTTCGGGCAAGGCAATATACAACCCGGTGGGGATGAGCCGACGCTCCATCGGCTGCAGCACCACCGGGTTTTCGAGGTTGGCCCTGAGGTCCATGCCTGCACTCTGCGGTGTGGCGTAGGCAGGCAATGGCTGATGGCCTTTATTGATGACTCTTACTTTCATGTTATTCTGTCGTGTAACTGTTTAGCTTGCAAAGTTAACACAATCTTCTCACACGGCAAAATAATTTATGTTATATCATCCGTTTTTTCGATTTTTTAGAGGATTTTCCTCAGTCAAAAAGACTTGCTTTCAGGAAAAAGCATTACCTTTGCGGCCAGAAAACAGTTTAGCTATGGCCATCGAAATCACTTATCGGCGCACCAAGCGGCTCTCGATGCGCATCGTCAAGAACGGCGATGTCCATGTGTCGGCTCCCATCGGGACACCGCGCGACAGGGTGTTGCAGTTTGTCAGCGACAATAAAGAATGGATCGCGCAGGCGCGCAAGAGCACTTACGAGCGGCAGAAACAGCAATTCGACTTCTTCCACCAGCTGCCCCTGCAGACGCGCGAGCAGTGCGACGAGGCCGCCAATCGGCTGTTGGCCATCGTCAAGCCGCTATGCACCCGCTACGCCAAGCTGATGGGTGTCCACCCGTCGGGCTATGTCATCAAGACGATGACGTCGCGATGGGGGCGCTGTAATGTGCGGACGGGCGAGATTGCCTTCAGCGTCTATCTCCTTCTGTTGCCAGAATGGTGCATCGAGCACGTCGTCGTCCACGAGCTGGCTCACCTCATCGAGGCCAATCATGGTCCGCGCTTCCATGCCCTGATGGACCGGTATTTCCCCCGTTGGCGTGAAGCGCGACGGGAAACCCGACGGCTGTCGAGGGCCGCCATTGCCGCCGACGACGATGAAACCGACGACGATTAGCCGTTTCTGTAGCCGTTAATCATCCCGCAATCTGCCGCTTATTCCATCGCAATTCGCGGTCAATCGCATTGCAATTTGCCGCAAATGCCAACACTACGTTAATAATGTAGTGAGACTACCTTATTAATGTAGTGCGACTACCTTATTAATGTAGTGTGACTACTTTATTAATGTAGTGTCGTGATAGACGGCAAATTATCTCGTGAAGTGGTGCGCTTTATCTCAAGAAACTCTATCCACAATCGTGAAAAAGATGGTATATGATTTGGCGGAATGGGATAAATTGATTATATTTGCAGCCAAAATACATCACAATTATGGAAACAATAGCGGAGCGTAAGCCTAATTTCACTCAAGCTCAGATTGAGGTTCTCAATGCTGTGGCCCATCTGCATTCAGAAGAAGAGGTGATGCAATTGAAGCAAGTTATCTCGCATTTCTTCTTTGAACGAGCCAATCAAGAGATGGACAAGCTTTGGGAATCAGGAGATTGGAACGAAGAAACCCTTCGGAATCTTCGTCACTCACACTATCGAACACCCTATAGCAGATAGTCATGAGAGCCGTTGTGATTGATACCAATTGTCTCTTGCAAATGATTTCAAGGCATAGCCCTTACTTCACTTTGTGGCAGGCATTCGATGAAGGGGGGTATTTCTTGTGCGTATCTAATGAGATTATTCACGAGTATCATGAAGTCGTCGGTAGGCTTGCCAATGCTTTTGTTGCCGACAACGTGGTAGATTTCATCTTGCATCATCCCAATTGTATGATGTTCAACCCTCAATATCGTTTTCAGCTCATCACGCAAGATCCAGACGACAATAAGTTTGTGGATTGCGCGATTATTGCAAATGCTGACTATATTGTCAGCAACGACGCCCATTTCAAGGTTCTCGAAGATATACCATTTCCCAAAGTGAATGTGCTGACAATCGATCAATTCCTGGACGATTTTTCAACAAAGTGAGGCTGTTGTTCGTCAGCGATGGGACAGACGGACGATGAGGATGCTCAGTTCGAAGAGCAGCCACATGGGCAGCGACACGATGATCAGGGTGAATACATCCTGTGTGGGCGTGATGACGGCGGCCGCCACGAGGATGATGACAATGGCATGCTTGCGGTAGCGGCTCATCATTGCCGACGAGATGATGCCTCCGCGCGCCAACAGCCAGCACACCACGGGTATCTCGAAGACCAGTGCCAGGCTGAGACTCAGCGAGAGCAGCGTGCCGATGTACGACTCTACGGAGATGAGATTCTGCAGTTCGTCGCTCACCTGATAGGTGCCGAGGAAGCGGAAAGTGAGCGGAAAGACGATGAAATAGCTGAACAACAGTCCGACGATGAACATCAGCGTTCCGGAAAAGACACCCCGATAGAGCAGTCGGCGCTCGTTGCTGTAGAGGGCGGGAAGCACAAAGAGCAGAATCTGCCACAAGGCAAAAGGCGTTGCGGCCAGCAGTCCGACGAAGAAGGAAGCCTTGACGTGTAGCAGGAACTGCCGCGACAGGCCGGTGTTGATGAGCTGGACGCTGAAGTCTTCCAGTCCGCTGCCGCCCAGCTTCTGGCTCAGTTGCTCCAGCCATCGGTAGGTGATGAAGTCGGCATTCTTTGGAGCCATCACCACCGCAAACACCTCGTCCTTGAAAAAGAAAGCTACGACAGACAACACCACCCACACCACGAGGATGCGGATGATATAGCTGCGCAGCACGTCGAGATGGTCCCAGAAGGTCATGGGATAGCGGAATGAGGGTTAAGCGTTAGGGGTGGTTTTACCCTTTTCGTCGTCCGAGTCCACTTCTTTCATGCCGTCCTTGAAGCTCTTCACACCTTTCCCCAAGCCCTTCATCAGCTCGGGAATCTTCCTGCCACCGAAGAAAAGCAGCACGACAAGGGCGATGAGCAGAATTTCTTGTGTTCCTATTCCAAACATCTTTGTTATTTCTGATTTGACGATTGACGATCGACGATGAATCGCCGATCAGGTATTTATATCCTATTTCGCGATTGACGATTTGATGTGCAAATGTACGAAAAAAGTTCGGATGTGGCAATTTTCTTTCAAATAATTTTCATATTTCGTGCAAAATGACTAACTTCGCGGCAAAAATCAAGTATCATCATCCGAAAAGCGAAGACACCATGAACTGGCAACAACTTCTTTCAAACAAGCGGTTAGGACAGGAAAACCGACCTGCCACCCACCACGATGCACGCTCAGAATTCAAGCGCGACTACGACCGTCTGATTTTCTCGGCTCCGTTCCGACGCATGCAGAACAAGACACAGGTGTTCCCCCTGCCGGGAAGCGTGTTTGTGCACAACCGTCTGACCCACTCTTTAGAGGTGGCCAGTGTGGGCATGTCGTTGGGCAACGATGTCGCTAAGGCGCTCATCAGCGGCAATCCCGAGTTGGCCGACACGTTCCTTCCGCAGATAGGCACCATCGTCAGCACGGCTTGTCTGGCCCACGACATGGGCAATCCGCCCTTTGGGCACAGCGGCGAGAAGGCCATCCAGACCTACTTCACCGAAGGGAAGGGCAGTTTTCTGAGAGAGTTGGTGTCCGATTCGTTCTGGAACGACATCACCCACTTCGAAGGCAATGCCTACGCTTTCCGACTGCTGACCCACCGCTTCAAAGGTCGCCGCGACGGTGGCTTCGTCATGACCTATGCCACGTTGGCCAGCATCGTGAAGTATCCGTTTGCTTCGGCTGCCGCTTCGCGTAAGGGGAAGTTCGGCTTCTTTGCCTCCGAGCAAGATATTTATGAGCGTATCGCCACCGAACTGGGCATCTGTCGGCTTTCGTCCGCCGACGAACCGCTGCGCTATGCACGCCATCCGCTGGTGTTCCTCGTTGAGGCTGCCGACGATATATGCTATGAGATTATGGACATCGAAGATGCCCACAAGCTGCGCATCCTCACCTACGACGAGACGCGCGAGCTGTTGCTCGGCTTCTTCGACGATGAAATGAAGGCCGCTATCCTGAAGCGTATCGACGACGAAGGTATCACCGACGACAACGAGAAGGTGGTCTACATGCGGGCCAGCGTTATCGGACTGTTGGAGAGTCTTTGCGTCAGCACCTTTGTTGAGCATGAAGAAGAAATACTGGCAGGTACATTCTCCGACAGCTTGATTAAGCATATCCCGGAGCGCGAGCGGAAGGCTTACGAACAATGTGCGAAGCTATCCGTCAGGAAAATCTATCAGAGCAAGCCCGTGCTCGACGTGGAGTTGTCGGGCTATCGGATTTTGGAGACGTTGATGGACGTGATGATCGATGCCGTCTATCATCCCAAGCGCTACTATAGTCAGCAACTGATGATGCGTGTCAGCAGTCAGTACGACATCGACAGTACTGATCTGCAGACACGCATCATGGCTGTCATCGACTATATTTGCGGCATGACCGATGTCTATGCCCTGGATATCTATCAGAAGATTAACGGCATCTCGTTGCCTATTGTATAAAGAATTAGGAGTTAGGAATGCCATTTTCAATTCCCAACTCCTAATTCCTGACTTCTGATTCCTAAATCAACCAAACTTGATGGTTCCGCTGACGGGCTCGCGCTTCTCGGCATCGACGGTCTTGAGGGCACCTGCTGCCTTGTTGCGTATCTCGTCGAGCTGTTGGCGCGTACGCTTGTAGGTGGGCGTCTGCTCGACATCGCTGATGACATCATCGTTGTCAAGGTCTTCCTGCCGGAATATGAAGATGTGCGGCCGACGCTTATATTGCGTGCTGCTGCCGTCCTTGCCGTAGTAGCGGTTGCGGCGGTCGAGACGCTCTGCGGCCTTCTCTTCCTCGGCGGCCAGACGGTCGGCTTCCTCCTGCGTACGCTTCGAGAAGTGGGCACTCATGCCGTCGACGTCCTTGATACCGAAGCCAGTGGCCAGGATGGTCACCTTCACCTTGTCGCCCATTTCGGGATCGGTAGCCAGTCCCCACTTGATTTCGAAGTCGCTGCCGAACTTGCCCATGAAGTCGTTGACGTCGTTCATCTCCTCCATCATCAGTCCCTGCTTGCTCTGGTTGTCAGAGCAGAAGGTGATGGAGAGCAGGATGCGCTTCGAGTTGAACACGTCGTTGTCGTTGAGCAGCGGTGAGTTCAGGGCATCGTCGATGGCTTTCTTGACGCGGCCTTCACCTTCTCCGTAGCCGGTCGACATGATGGCCACGCCACCATCCTTGAGCACCGTCTTGACATCGTTGAAGTCGAGGTTGATGAGTCCGTGTACGGTGATAATCTCTGCTATCGACTTGGCTGCCACCGAGAGCGTGTCGTCGGCCTTGCCAAAAGCGTCGAGAACGGTCAGCTCGGGATAGATCTGACGCAGGCGTTCGTTGTTGATGACGAGCAGGGCGTCGACATGTTTCGACATCTCTTCCACACCGTCGAGAGCCTGGTCGATCTTCTTCGGACCCTCGAAGCGGAAAGGAATGGTGACGATACCGACGGTAAGGATGCCCAGTTCTTTCGACACCTGAGCAATGACAGGAGCCGCACCGGTACCAGTTCCGCCACCCATGCCGGCCGTGATGAATGCCATCTTTGTGCCGTCGCTGAGCATGTTGCGCACGTCTTCGATGCTCTCAAGGGCTGCCTGACGGGCCCGTTCGGGCTTGTTGCCGGCACCGAGACCCTCCTTGCCGAGCTGCAGATGGACAGGCACGGGAGAGTCGTTGAGAGCCTGGTTGTCGGTGTTGCACAAGACGAATGTCACGTCGTGGATGCCTTCGCGGTACATGTGGTTGACGGCATTGCCGCCACCGCCGCCTACACCAATCACTTTGATGATGCTATTATCCTTCTCGGGCTCGCCGAAGTCGAGGATATCTATGCTGTTGTCTTCTTTCATTGTTATGTGGATTTGTTGGGATATGTTGGGATAATAAGGATAAACGGTGATACGTTCAGGTAGAAAGGCTTGCGGCTACTCGTCTTCGGTGATGGCATCGCCAACCAGTTTCTTCACCTTGCCCCAGATTTTCTTGAAGCCGCTGTTCTCCTTGCGCTTCTTTCGTTCAGCTTCCTCCAGCTCGCGCTGACGGCGTTCGGCCTCTTCTATCTCGCGCTGGCGCTGTGCCTCTTCTTCCTCCTCCTTGCGGCGGCGTTCTTCTTCGGCCTTCTGCTTCTCGGCTTCCGTGATGACCACGCCCGGTTCTATCTCGTTGGGTTTGCGTGGTTCGCGCGTCTGTGCTGCCTGTTGGTTGTTGGCCGCTGGGTGTTGGTTGTTGAAGAGGTCACCGTTGATTTCCTGTCCGGCGCAGTTCATGTCGCCCTTGGCTAACAGTCCGAGCACGGTGTTCATCATGCCGTTCTGCGCGTTGATGAGCGGGTCTTTGGCCGAGATGCTCTGCTGTACGAAGCGGGCGATGCGTATCTTTTCTACATGCGTGCGGTTGCGGAAGGCCGTCTCGATGTTCTTCAGGTTGGCACCGCCGCCCGTGAGGATGATGCCGCCGAGCAGCCGGTCGACATATTCGGAGGGCACTTGGAACCAAACATTCTCGATGATTTCCTCTATGCGGCCTTCGACAATCTCGATAAACTTACGGCTTTCGACAGAGCGTTCGCCGTCGATGCTGAGCATGAGCGAGTTGTCGATGTCGCTGTTGTCTGTCCAGGCGCTGGCATATTTCAGCTTCATCTCCTCGGCCTGGCTTTCTTCCATCTGCAGCGAGGCAATGTCCTTGGTGATGTTGTTGCTGCCCAAGGGGATGACAGCCAGATGGCGCAGGATGTTCTTGTAGTAGACGCTCACCGTGGTGGTGTCGGCTCCCATGTCGACCAGAGCGCATCCCGAGCGCTTCTCGGCATCGGTGAGGACGCTGTCGGCGAGGGCTAACGGAGCCAGGTACATCTCAGCGATGGCCACCTCTGCGATGTCGAAGCACTTGTTGAGCTTGCGGTAGAACTC
Organism: uncultured Prevotella sp.; assembly: GCA_946624005.1. GTDB lineage: Bacteria > Bacteroidota > Bacteroidia > Bacteroidales > Bacteroidaceae > Prevotella. The sequence goes on from CAMORS010000007.1 coordinate 35,755, forward strand.
CTTGCGCCAGAGGATGTTGAGGAAGTTGCCCTCCAGACGGGTGCACTGTATGCCCACCGGATCGATCTGGTATTGGTTGTCCACCTTATACTCTTGTGTGGCAGCATCAAGTATCTCCTGCTCCTGATAGCTCATGTTGCGGTTGGCATCCATCAGCTCGTTGACCATCTCTTGCGTGACGATGGTGTCGGCCGGAAGGTTCTTGACGATGACGTTCTTGTTGCTGCAAATCGACTGTCCGCCTACGCCAACGTAGACGTGTACGATGCTTGTCTTGAGTTGAGTGGTGAGGCGCTTGACGATGTTCGTGATGCATTGCGCCGTTTTGTCGATGTTGTAAATCACTCCCTTGCGGATGAACGAACTGGAGTCTTCCTTGACGACAGCCAAGATGGAGATGCTCCCATCCATGTTCTTCTTACCCGCAACACCGGTCATCTTGGATGATCCCAGTTCGATTGCTACGATAAATTCCTTTGGTGCCATACGCTATACTGTTTTTTGTTTGTTATTCTGTTGTTGTTGTGGTTGTCCGGAGGGTTCTTGTGTTGCTGTCTGAGCCGGTTCGGATGTGGCGGGTTGCTTGCTCACGGGTGCCGGAACAGGTTTTGGCATGATTTCCTTCACGTTCTTCTTGCAGATAATCTGATTGTCGAATTCAAGACTGATGTAGTGGTATTTGTTCCATCCTGCCTGGCTCAGTCCGTAGCGGTAGAACTTCTCGAGCCTTGTGAGCTTTGCCATAAGGAAGTCGTTGATGGTCGTCTTACGCTTGGCCATATCGCTTTCGTGGGGCAGATAGCCGATAAATACAACATGGTCGCCCACTCGTGGCACCAGTTCTACACCTTGGTCGGGAAGAACATTGATTTGTTCAATCTGGTTCTTCCACAGCTCGTCGTTCATGATAGACGTGGCGAGATGGGTCAGATAGCCACAGGCAAAGCTCTCCGAGATGTTTCCGGTGGCAATGATGAGGTCGCTGACATACTTCGAGTTGGGCATGATGCCGCCCTTCTCGTCGACGTAGTAGTCGCTGCCGGTGTCGTTCTTGATACGCAGTACCGGCAGGCGCTGTGTGATGCTGATGTTGACATGGCCGTCTTGCGTCTTGTAGCATTCGGCCGTCTTGACGAACGAGCTGGTCATCAGTGTCTCCTCGATGGTGCGAGGATTGATGTCTGTCATGTGCATCTTGACGGGATAGAGTCCCTTACGCTGGAGGATGCGCTTGATTTCCTGTGCACTGAGGAAACCGTTGGTGTTCTCGTCGGCCACGACGATGTTCACGTTGGTGCACACTTTGACCGTCTCGTCCGGGCGGTTGAACGAGGTCATCGCCATGCCGAGATAAACAGCCAGCAGAATGTCGATACAGGCGATGATGGTCTTTTTCCAATTGATGTGCAACTTCATGATTCTTCCTTTTTTTACGAGAAGGTGATATTTCGTTGTTTTATACTTTTCTGTTATTGCGAGCAATACTTCTTGCGAAGCACTTCTTCCATCTCCGGCACCATGTTGTCGAGGTCTCCGGCACCAAGTACGACAAGCACTTCGAAGTCGTGGTCGCGTACATATTGCAGGGCATCGGCCTTACGAATGATTTCTTTTTCCACGCCTGGTTTCAGGTTGTCGTAGATAAGCTGCGACGTGATGCCGGGAATGGGTTCTTCGCGGGCTGGGTATATCTCGGTGAGCACGACATGGTCGAGCAGACTCAGGCTGTCGGCAAAGTCGCGATAGAAGTCGCGTGTGCGGCTATAGAGGTGTGGCTGGAACATCACGGTGATGCGGCGGTTGCGGTAGAGTTCGCGGATGCTCCGTGCACTTTGGAAGATTTCCTTCGGGTGATGGGCATAATCGCTGAGGAAAACAATGCGGTCGGTCTTGATCTTGAAGTCGAAACGTCGCTCCACACCATGGTACGTAAGCATGCCATAGCGCAGTTCTTCGGCGGTGCAGCCATTCAGCTGGGCCATCGCCATGGCTGCAATGGCATTTTCGATGTTGATAGGTACGGGTTGTCCGAGCCGTATGTCGTTGATTCGTTCGATGGGGGAGACAAAGTCGAACGTGATTTCTCCGTCTTCAATGAGAATGTTCTCGGCGTGGAAGTCGCCTTTGTCTTGACTGTATTCGTATGTCCGCACATCGTTGCCCACGGCTGGCTTCACCTTTAAGTCGGTATGGATGACGAGGGCTCCGCCTGGCTGGATGAGCGTTGTGTAGTGGCGGAAACTCTCGAGATAGGCATCTTCGGTGCCGTAGATGTCGAGATGGTCGGGGTCGGTGCTTGTGATGACTGTCATCCACGGACGGAGCCAATGGAAGCTACGGTCGAACTCGTCGGCCTCGATGACAACGTAAGGACTCTCGTCGCTCAGGATATAGTTGGTGCCATAGTTCTTGGAAATACCCCCGAGAAACGCGTTGCAGTCGAGGTGCGACTGATGCATGATATGGGCGCACATGGCCGAGGTCGTCGTCTTGCCATGTGTTCCGGCAAAGCACAAAGCCCGCTGGCTGCGTGATAGCATGCCTAAAACTTGGGCGCGTTTCTCAACATCGAAGCCCTGCTCCCGGAACCATTGCAGCTCTTGATGTTGTGCAGGCACGGCCGGTGTGTACACCACCAAGGTGTGGTCTTTGTTTTGGCATACATGGGGTATATCAGCGATGTTCTCCGTGTAGTGTATCAGTACACCTTCCTTCTCAAGCTGGCGGGTGAGCACCGATGGCGTCTTGTCATAGCCGGCCACCACCATTCCCTTCTTGAGGAAAAAGCGGGCAATGGCACTCATGCCGATGCCTCCGACACCGATGAAGTTCACACTCTTTATATCTTTCAGTTCCATTTGCTTCTTTCGGGATTGTTGGGTTGAAATCTATGGTGATTATAGGGACTTATTTCGATTTAGCCATGCGAATGACTTCGTCGGCAATGATAGAGGCGGAGTTGGGCAGGGCCAATTTCAGGATGTTCTCGTGAAGCGAGTTGAGCTTATCCTCGTCGGCAACAGTCTGCAGAGCCAGTTTAATGACCTCTTGTGGGGCGTCGGCATCCCTCACGTAGAGGGCGGCCTGACGGTTGACCAAAGCCATCGCGTTCTTCGTTTGGTGGTCTTCGGCCACGTTGGGCGACGGAACAAGGATGACGGGAGTGCCTAGCAGGCAGAACTCTGAGATGCTGCTTGCACCGGCACGACTGATTACCAAGTTGGCTGCACGGTAGGCTACCCCCATGTCGGCGATGAAGTCCATGATGCGTAATGAAGGTATCGGTTCGTACTGCTTCATCTCGTCGAGGATGGAAGCGTGATAGTACTTGCCGGTCTGCCATACCACCTGTACGTCGCTCTGACGTATCTCGTCGAGATGTTGCAGCACGCTCTCGTTCATCGTACGTGCCCCCAACGACCCTCCGACAATGAGAATGGTCTTCTTGTCGGGGTCGAGCCCCATCTGCTTCCGTGCCTCCTCGGGGCTCATCTTCGTGTCTAAGAGGGCCTGTCTGACGGGATTGCCGGTCATGATGATTTTCTCTTTTGGGAAGAATCGCTCCATTCCCTCGTAAGCCACGCATATCTTCTGTGCCTTCTTGGCCAGCAGCTTGTTGGTCACACCGGCATAGGAGTTCTGCTCTTGGATGAGGCAAGGAATGCCCATTGCCGCGCATTTGTTGAGTGTTGGTCCGCTGGCATAGCCACCAACACCGACGGCCACCATGGGACGGAACTGGCGGATAATCTGTTTGGCCATGCGCTGACTCTTCCATATCTTGTAGAGCACCTTCACATTCTTGAGCAGGTTCTTGCGGTCGAACCCCTGGATGGGCAGTCCCTTTATCTCATAGCCTGCAGCCGGAACACGCTGCATCTCCATGCGGCCCTCAGCTCCCACAAAGAGAATCTTGGCATCGGGACACTTCTCACGGATGGCATTGGCGATGGAGATGGCGGGAAAGATGTGGCCTCCTGTGCCGCCTCCGCTGATGATGACTCTTAATTCGTTGTTCATAATCTGATACCTTATTATCTATATGATGCCGTTGCGACGGCGAGTTTTTCTTTTTTCCTTGCTTCGGGTTCATCCTTGCGTTTCGCCGTATAACTGACACTGAGGATGACGCCGATGTAAATGCAGTTGACGATAGTGCTCGTTCCGCCCTTGCTGACCAGTGGCAGCGGTTGACCAGTGACGGGAGCCAACCCCACAGCGACGCACATGTTGAACATGGCCTGCGTCACCAGGAGCAATGCGAAGCCCATGATGAGCAGTGCGGGGAATGCGTTAGCACATCGATTAGCGATGGTTGCCGTTCGGAAGAGCAGTACGATGTAGAGCAGACAGACCACGAAGGCTCCCACGATGCCCATCTCTTCGATAATGATGGCATAGATAAAGTCGGAGAAAGCCTGCGAGAGGAAGTCGCGTTCGACAGAGTTGCCCGGGCCCTTCCCGATGACATTCGACGAGGCGATGGCTATGTTGGCGTGTGCTGTCTGTGCATCCTTGTCGAGGTCGACCTCTTCTGGCGGAATCTCACGGAAGTCGAGGAACTTCTCGATGCGTGCCTTCCATGTGTCGAAGCGGTGGAACACTTTCGCCAATGCACTCTTCTGTTGTTCGGCATCGACCTGTTCGGTCAGCACCATCTTGTCGTTGGCCGTCATTTGCTTGTCTTCAGAATGGCCTAAAAGCATGATGGTCGACAGTCCTATCACTGCCGCCAATATCAGGATTCCAACAGTCCGCAGGAGCTGCTTCTTGGGAACACGTCCGATAAACATCATGATGAGTATCGTTAGGAAGAGCAGGCCTGCAGTGGAGAGATTCTCGATGCCGATAAGGAAGAGGATGGGTAGTGATACAATCATGATATATTTAAAAGCATGGCGATCGGCTCCGTCGACGGTCTGCATGGCACTCAGTATCTGTGCTTCGGCCAGGATGACAGCACCCTTAGCCAGTTCGGATGGCTGGAACTGTATACCGAAGAGCCCTATCCATCGCTGCGCACCGTTGGTAGACTGTCCAACGATGAGTACGGCTACGAGCATGAGCAGCGAAAAGAGGAGGGCAAAGGGTGTGACAAGTTTGAAGTATTTGCACTTTACGTTCATCGTCACAATCATGAAGGCAGTACCCACCACGAGCAACAACGTGTGGTAGAGCATCGGCTTGAAGTAGCTGCCGCCCTTGTATGTCAGTCCGCTCGAAGCGCTGAACACCTCGATGATGCTGATGATGCAGAGTATCAGGAAGACGGCCCAAATGATGCCGTCGCCCTTGATTTTCAGCTTTCCTAACTTGTCGAACATATATTACATTCGTTTTCTTTTGTTACGTTCGAAAATTTTACTACTTCACTTTACAGACTGCGTGCTATCTGCTTGAACTGTTCGCCGCGGTCTTCCATGTTCTTGAACAGGTCGAAGCTGGCGCAGCAAGGCGACAGCAGGACGGTCATTCCCGGCTGTGCCAGCTCGTAGCAAGCGTCCATACACTCACGCATCGAATGGGTGTCGCGTACGGGAAGTCCGAGACTGTCGAAGTTGTCGTGCAGTTTCTTGTTGTCCGCTCCGAGGTAGACGATGGCTGCACATTTCTCTTTGACGAGCGGCTTGATGGGCTCGTAGTCGTTGCCTTTGTCTTTACCGCCGATGATGAGGATGGTGGGCTGCCGCATGCTTTCCAGAGCATACCAGCAGGCATCAACGTTGGTTGCCTTCGAGTCGTTGATGTAGGTGACACCACCCACGGTGCAAACCTTCTCCAAACGATGCTCCACGCCAGGGAAGTCGCCCAGACATTTGCGGATAATGTCGCTCTTGATGCCGCTCACATTGGCAGCTAAGCCAGCAGCCAGCGAGTTGTATATATTGTGTTTCCCCGTCAGCGAGAGTGATTCCTGCTCCATGTTGAAGGGTGTGGGCACCTCCAGCTTGTATTGTCCTTCCTCAATATAGGCGATGCTGCCACGCTCTTTCAGTTCGCTGAAGGGCAGCATCATTGAAGCGATATGGTATTTCTCCAGCTCGCGGCGGATGATGGGATCGTCATTCCAGTAGATGAATGCGTCGTCGCTTGTCTGATTCTGTACAATGCGCATCTTGGCGTCGACATACTCCTGCATGTTGTTGTGGTAGCGGTCGAGATGGTCGGGTGTGATGTTGAGCAGCACGGCGACGTTGGCGCGGAAGTCGTACATATTGTCCAACTGGAACGAGCTGAGTTCGATGACGTAGTAGTCGTGCGGATCTTCGGCTACCTGCAAGGCCAGCGAGCGCCCGATATTGCCAGCCAGACCGACGTCGTAGCCGGCATTCTTGAAGATGTGGAAGATGAGCGACGTGGTCGTTGTCTTACCATTGGAGCCAGTGATGCAGATCATCTTCGAATGGGTATATCGTCCGGCAAACTCTATCTCGCTGATGATGTGCGTACCCCGAGCGATGAGCTTCCGCACCATAGGAGCCTCGTCAGGAATGCCCGGACTCTTGACCACCTCGTCGGCATCGAGGATTCGCTCCTCCGTATGATGCCCTTCCTCCCACTCGATGTGGTGGTTGTCAAGCAGTTTCTTATACTTGTCCTTGATGGTTCCCATGTCCGAAACGAACACTTCGAACCCTTCCTTCTTGGCCAGAACGGCAGCTCCTGCACCGCTCTCGGCTGCTCCTAACACAACTATCTTGCTCATATTGTATGCTTTATCTGATTTTCAATGTAATGATGGTCATGGCCGCCAGGATGATGGTGACAATCCAGAAGCGGAACGTGATCTTTGATTCGTGAAACTGTCGCTCGGGCCAACCGCGCAGCAGGTAGCGACTGGTCTGGTCGAGCTGCGAGTCGAGCTTGCGGAAATTGTCATGGATAGGCGTTGCGCGGAATACACGCACCCGCTGCCCTTTATGCTTGTACCATTTGAACACCTGTGTCTGGATAATGACGCTCAGGCTCTCCACGAAGAAGATGCCACAGAGGATGGGCAAAAGCAACTCCTTGTGGATGATGACGGCCACCACGCCGATGATGCCGCCAATGGTGAGCGACCCCGTGTCGCCCATAAACACCTGTGCCGGGTAGGCGTTGTACCACAGGAAGCCAATCATGGCTCCCACGAAAGCGCAGAGAAACACCACAAGCTCTTGCGAGCCGGGTATGAACATGATGTCAAAATAGGATGCGTAGCCCGAGTGCGACGAGACGTATGCCAGAATGCCCAAGGCCACACCGATGATGGCCGCGTTGCCTGCACACATGCCGTCCATGCCGTCGTTAAGGTTGGCTCCGTTGCTTACGGCTGTCACCACGAGAATGGTCATCAGCACGAAGAGCACCCAACCGGCAGCCACCTTGTGCTTTCCGCAGAACGACATCACCTCCGAATAGTCGAGGTTGTGGTTCTTGATGAAGGGGATAGTCGTCTTGAGCGACTTGTGGGCTGTCGGTTCGTGTCGCACTACTTGTTCCGTCTGGTTCGATTGTTGAACGCTGATGTTCTCGCGCATCACGGCATCCGGACTCAGATAGAGCACGATGCCTACGATGAAGCCGATGCTCACCTGCCCGAAAATCTTCCATTTGCCCTTCAGTCCTTCCTTGTTCTTACGGAAAATCTTGATATAGTCGTCGAGGAATCCGAGGAATCCGAGCCACAGCGTGGTGATGATCATCAAGATGATGTAGATGTTGCGCATACGTCCCAAAAGCAGTACAGGCACCAGAATGGACACGATGATGATGATGCCGCCCATCGTCGGTACGCCTTTCTTGGCTGTTCCGAAGGGGTCGATGCTGGCATCGCGCGCCGTTTCGGAAATCTTGCGACGCTTCATGTATTTGATGAAGCGCTCGCCGAACCATGCCGAGATGAGCAGCGACAAGATGAGCGTGAGCAGTGCCCTGAACGAGATATACTGCCACATGCGTGCTCCCGGTATGTTGAATTGCTCTAAGAATCTGAACAGATAGTATAGCATATTTCTTATTCCTTTTATTGATTATTCAGTCTGAGAGAAGCACTCGCGGAGCACTTCCTTGTCGTCGAAGTGGTGTTTCACACCTTGTATCTCCTGATAGTCTTCGTGGCCCTTGCCTGCAACGAGTACGACATCGCCCTTGCGGGCCATCATACAGGCTGTGCGGATGGCTTCGCGACGGTCGACGATGCTTACCACCTTCTTCATCTGCTGGCGGTCCAGCCCTGCCAGCATGTCGTTGATGATAGCCTGCGGATCCTCGTTGCGGGGATTGTCCGACGTAATGATGACCTTGTCGCTTTGCCTGACAGCCTCTTGTGCCATCAGCGGACGCTTGCCTTTGTCGCGGTTGCCGCCAGCACCGCAGACGGTGATGACGCTGCCTTTTCCACCCAGCACCTCGTGGATAGCGCTCAGCACGTTGGCCAAGGCATCGGGAGTGTGGGCATAGTCGACGATAGCTGTGAAGCCTTCGGGTGCATGGAGTGGTTCCAGACGACCGCTGACGCTCTTGAGCGTGCTCATGGCTATCAGGACTTCTTCTGGTTTCTTGCCCAACATGATGGCCGTACCGTAGACGGCCAACAGGTTGCTCACGTTGAACTTTCCGATGAACTGCACACCCACCTCGCGGCCGTCTATCTCGAGATACATGCCCTCGAAGTGGCATTCCAGCAGGCGTGCGCGGAAGTCGGCCATAGAGCGTGTGGAGTAAGTCTTGATGTTGGCCTTGCAGTTTTGCACCATCACCATGCCGTTCTTGTCGTCGATATTGGTGACGACGAAGGCCGACTTGGGCAGCGAGTCGAAGAACATCTTCTTCGCCTTCAGGTAGTTCTCCACCGTCTTGTGATAGTCCATGTGGTCTCGGGTGAGGTTGGTGAAGATGCCGCCCGCAAACTGCAGTCCGCCGATGCGCCGCTGATGGATGGCATGGCTGGAGCATTCCATGAATGCATACTCGCATCCTGCCTCCACCATCCGAGCCAACAGAGCGTTGAGCTCTATCGGGTCGGGCGTGGTGTGGCTGGCCGGAACCGCTTCGTCCTCGATGTAGTTGCACACCGTGGATAGCAGTCCGCAGCGATGTCCGAACTGTCGGAACATGTTGTACAGTAGGGTAGCGATGGTGGTCTTACCGTTCGTACCCGTCACACCAACCAGCTTGAGCCTCTTGGAAGGCTCGCCGTAGAACATTGTTGCCACCGGTCCGACGGCCTCTTCGGTCGACGGCACCTGGATGTAGGCTACGCCTTGCTTCCTTTCTTCCGGCATTACCTCACACAAAATGGCGGCAGCCCCCATCTCCAAAGCCTTGGGGATGAAGGCATGGCCGTCGGTCTGCGTGCCGCGCATCGCCACGAAGAGGTGGCCGGGCTGTATTTTCCGGCTGTCGATGTTGACACCCGTGATGTCGACGTCCAGTTTGCCCTCCGTGGCGAGGGGCTTGATGTTGCTAAGCAGTTGTTCCAACTTCATCATGACATTCTTGTTTAACTATATTCGGATCTTTGATACTTCAATGTTTATTTCAGTTTGAGCAAGCATATTTCCTTGCCATTGCAAGCACGTCCTGCAGGCAGGCTTTGGCTCACCACCTTGCCTCTTCCTTCAAGCTTCACGCGGATTCCCTTCTTCTCCATGAGGAAAACGGCATCGCGAGCTCCCATGCCCGCCACATCGGGAACGGTGCCAGGCTTGGTGGAGTCGCTCTTTTCTATCTTCACGGCATTGCTCGTGAGCGAAGCCTTTCCCCAGATGGGGTTGCCCGTGGCATAGCTTCCGCTCCATCCGTCGATAGTCTTCACTCCTAATCGGCCGAGCACGTATTCGGCAGCAGTCATATTGCCGCTCTTCACGTCGGGCAGCAGGATGGATAGCGAATCGCGCGCATCCTCCACCTTGAGCTTGAGGTCCTGCGCCATGATGCCTTCCGAGATGTTGTGGAAGACGGCACCGCTCATCAGTCCGCCCGAGGCGGGCAGTCCCGACTTCTGTATGCAGACGATGCAGCTGTAGCGCGGATTGTCGGCAGGGAAGTAGCCTGCGAAGGAGACGAGATACTTCATCTGTCCCGACTTGTAGCCACCAGTGCCCTTCGACACCTGTGCCGTTCCTGTCTTTCCGGCCACCTTGAACGACTTCGAGCCGGCGCGTTTTCCGAGTCCCTGGCTCACCACATGGTAGAGGATGGTCTGTATCTCCTTGAGCGTCTTCTCTTTGCAGATGCGCTCCTTGATGACCTCCGGCGGGAAGCCCATGATGACCTCACCGTTCTTGACCACCTGCTTGACGAAGCGTGGGCGCATCATCCTGCCGTTGTTGGCGATGGCGTTGTAGAAGGTCAGTGTGGAGATGGGTGGCACCTGTGTCTCGTAGCCGATGCTCATCCACGGCAGCGCCGTCTTACTCCAGTTGAGATACTGTCCGCGTTCGTTCTTCTTCGGGTGGCGGATACGCGGCGGAGCGGCTCCGACGAAGGGCAGCTTCAGGTCGGTGGGCAGCCCTAAGCGGTAGATGCCGTCGACAAACTTCTCCGGGTTGTCGGCGTAGAACCGGTCGATAATCTTACTCACGCCGATGTTCGAACTCACTTCCAAAGCCTTGGGCAGCGATATCGTGCCGTAGCCTCCCCGGTGCCAGTTGTGGTCGCGCATCTTGGCTCCGTGCATGTCAACGATGCCGCTACCGGTGTCGACCATATACGTTGTATCGACGACACCATCGTCGAGCGCCACCATGATGCTGGCCGTCTTGAACACCGATCCGGGTTCCAGCAGGTCGCTGACGGCGTGGTTCTGTCGTTCGTAGTATTGTCCGTCGGGTCCTTTCGACATGTTGGCGATGGCTTTGACGTCGCCCGTCTGCACCTCCATGACGATGGCCACACCGACGTCGCCGTTGATTTCCTTCAGCTCGTCGACCAACGACCGTTCGGCGAGGTCCTGCATGTTGACATCGATGGTGGTGACGATGTCAGCCCCGTCGACGGGTGCCTGTTCGGTGATGCTGAGGTATTTGTTCATCACCTTCTTGCGCTGCACCACTCCCTCCTTACCCCGGAGGATGGTGTCGTAGTATTGTTCCAGTCCGCATTTGGCCAGGTCCATGGCTCCATACATCTCGCCGACGGTGCGTCCTGCCAGCGATCCGAAGGGGTGCTGCCGGGCATTGAACGACTCGGTGTGGAATCCGCCCTTGAACGGCTTCAGGCGGAAGATGGGCAGTTTTTTTACTTCCGAGTAGGTCTCATAGCTCACTCGACGCGGCCAGATGGCCCAGTTGCGGCTCTGGTTCTCCCTTCCTTCCTCCAAGTGTTTGCGGAAGGCGGCAGCGGTGCGTTCGGGGAATATCTCGTGCAGCCCCTGACAGATGCTGTCCACCTTCTCTTCCCAGAGTGTGTCGGTCTTGCTGTCGGAGAGTGCCTTGAAGTCCATGAAGAGCTTATATTCGGGCAGCGAGCTGGCCATGAGCCTTCCGTCGCAGCTGAGGATGTTGCCGCGAACGGGTTTCACCGACACGCTGTCGCGCTTGAGTCGGTCGGCCACTTGCTTCCAGTAGTCGCGTTTCACGGTGGCGATATACATCGCCTTGCCCACCACGAGGATGCCGAGCAATACCATGAAATAACCCACGATCTTGTAGCGTGGTACGATTTTCTTTCTATCGAACAAACTGCTCATGTTCTTTCTTTATACCTTATTATTATATATAGGAGTTCAGGAGTTCAGGAGTCCAGGAGTTCAGGAGTCCGGGAGTCCCGGAGTTCAGACATTTCCTGTGGTTCCTGGAGTTCACCTTTTCTCCTTATGGCACCTGTATGATATAGGGCGGCTGGCTGGGAATGCGTAGCACGCTGTCTTTGTTGTTCTGCAGCATCTTGAGCACATTGCTCTCGCGGCATTTCTCCGTCAGTTCGCTTGAGCTCGACAGGGCGCGGTATTTGGCGTCGATGAGCTCGTTGTTGAGACGGTCAATCTCCAGCATGTCTTTCTGACAGCTGTAGCGGTTGGAGATATAGACGATGACAAACCCGAAAATGAGTACCAGCACGCCGAGCTGCTTGCGCAGCAGATTGGCAGTGAGCCAGTCGCCTCCGAGGATTTTTCGCAGGTTGAAACTGGCCGACAGTGGTTGCTCGTCTTCGCGAGCCTGTTCGCGGATGGCCTCTTTGAGATGGTCGAGCGAGGGGTCTTCCTGTTCGTCCTCCTCTTCCTGCTCATCAGGAGCCGCCGTGGTGTTGTCTTCCTGCCCGGCATCCATGCTCTCCGCTGCGTCGGCACCAAGAATGATGTCGAGGTTGTCGGGAGCCTCCTGGGTATCGTTGTTGTCTGTTGTGACTATCTTGTCAGGGTCGTTGTTCATACCGCTTAACCTTTTCTGCTATTCTTAACTTGGCACTCCTGCTGCGAGGGTTGGCCTTTTGTTCTTCCGCTGTGGGTGTGATGACTTTCGAGTTGACCAGTCGGAAGGGCTTCTCGATGCGTCCGAAGAAGTCGGCCTCGACGTTTCCCTCAGCGTTGCCGCTCTTCATCACGTTCTTCACGATGCGGTCTTCCAGGCTGTGGTAGGTGATGACGGACAGCCGTCCGCCCGGCCTGAGCAGCTCTGTGGCCGCGAGGAGCATCTCGCGCAGTGCCTCCATCTCGTGGTTCACCTCGATGCGCAGTGCCTGGAAGAGCTTTGCCTGGTCTTTCTTCTCGCGGTCGCGTGGCATGAGTGGCTGCACGGTGTCGATGAGGTCTTGCGTGGTGAGGATGGGCTTTTCGGCCCGTCGCTTGACGATTGTCGAAGCGATGCGCCGTGCCGTCTTCAGTTCGCCGTAGAGGTAGAAGATGTCTGCCAGGCGGCGTTCGTCGGCATTGTTCACCAGGTCGGCAGCTGTCTGTCCGGCCCGTTTGTTCATCCTCATGTCGAGCGGTGCGTCGTAGCGGAACGAGAATCCCCTTTCGGCATCGTCGAAGTGATGGCTCGACACCCCGAGGTCGGCCAGCAGGCCGTCAATCTTCTCTACGTCGTAGTAGCGCATCCAGTTTTTGAGGTACCTGAAGTTGGAGCGTACGAACGTGAAGTTCTTTTCCGTCCGGGGGATGTTCCTCTCCGCATCGGCGTCCTGGTCGAAGCTGTAGAGGTGCCCCCCTTGCCCCAGACGGGCGAGTATCTCCCGGCTGTGCCCCCCCCCGCCGAAGGTCACGTCGACATAGATGCCCTGCGGCTGTATGTCGAGTCCGTCGATGCTGTCGTGCAGCAACACGGGAACGTGGTATGTTTCGGCTGATTCCATATCCTGATATTTTTTGGGGGATTGATGCTTGTTGTGTTTTCTTCCGCACGGCTGCCGTTGCGTCGTGCTGTTTCGCCGTTCTGGCGTAGCCTCATGGAGCCTTTGTCATTCAGTCGGCAACGGAGGTTGTGCCTCCTGCGTCATCACCTCTTCGAGCGCCTTTCCGAAGTCGTCGGGCTCCATGAAGGGCTTCTCTGTGAGGGCTGTGCTCCATATCTCGATGGTGTCGCCCATGCCGATGAACTTCACCTCCTGACTGATGTCGGCCATGCGCAGATAGCGCTTGGGGATGAGAAAGCGGCCGTTGCCGTCGAGCGTCAGCAGTTCCACATCGCTCACAAACTGACGGTAGATTTCCTGATGTTTGCGGTTCCAGCGGTTCAGACGGCTGCGCAGCAGATCCATCTGCGTGTTCCAAACCGATTCGGGATAGAGCACGAGGCACTGCTGAAAGACGTCCTTGCGCATGACAAGCGTCTCTTCGGCAGCGGTCTGCAAGGCCTTGCGGAACACGGCCGGAAGGAATACTCTTCCTTTCGCGTCAACCTTGGCTTCTATGTTTCCTAACAGTCGCATTTTCTGAACTTATCTGAAATTGGCAGCAAAGTTAGTAATAATTCTCCACTTTCCACCACTTTTCTCCACAAAATTTCAAAAATCGCAAAAGTTTTCTTATTTCTTTACAAATTCATATTTATTAAATATCACTTTCGTACAATATGTTTTGTAAAAATAATATCATGGATTTTAACAATTGAAAAAGTACGATTCTGGAGTCGGATACGGATGGTCTTGAGGGCCTTTGGCAGGGTTGTCGATGTCGGAGATGGTGTTTCTGGATGTCGTTTGCCGCATCTGACATCCATAGAGACCATCTCTGAGGGTGTCAGAGATAATCAACGAGCCTGCAATATGCGGCAAATAGCGACCCAATATGCCGCAAATTGGCCTCCAATATGCCGCAAATTGGTCGCCAATATGCCATCTTTTGTGTGCTGGTTTTTGGCGGTTTGGCTAATTGCTTGATAGATAATGAATTGCAAAACGGCTCAAAACTCGCGTATTTGCGGCCAAAGGACAAGTCGTTTTCAAATACGCGATTCTCGTGAGGTGCATTGTAAAATAAATTCTAAGATTTTAACACAATCGAAACCACTATTCGATATGAGTGGTGCTTGCTTGTCAGGAAGTGCAACTTTCCACATCATTCGTAGCTCCACTTGTCGACGAAGAGCGTTGAGCAAGAGCAGATGCAGATTTTGCCAGAAAACGAATAAATTGTCGTTTCGAGGGCGCTCAAAAGGCCATAAATGGCACAATTATAAGCAAAATTCGCATCATAAAGCATAATTTTTGCCAAAAAAGATAGCAATTTCAAAATAAATGATTATTTTTGCATGATTTTTTTAAAATATGAATACAATTACACCAAAAACAGTAGATATAGAGAAGGTGCTCCGCGACAAGATGGGCAGCAAGGCCAAATGGGTGCCGCGCCCAGCCGTCAAGTGGCTCAAGAACCTCATACACGAGGACTGGCTCAACCAGTTTCTGTGGGACAACCGCGATGTGAAAGGCACGCCCTGGCTCGAAGCATGCGTGAAATATGTCGACATGCACGTAGAGGTGAAGGGCTTGGAGAACCTTCCCCCGAAAGACGACGGCAGGCTCTACACCTTCGTCAGCAACCATCCCCTGGGCGGCATCGACGGTGTCACGCTCGGAAGCATCCTCGGAAGGCAGTACGACGACGGCTTCCGCTACCTCGTCAACGACCTGCTGATGAACCTGCCTGGCCTGGCTCCGCTCTGCATCCCCATCAACAAGACAGGCTCGCAGAGCCGCAACTTCCCCGCAATGGTCGAAGCTGGGTTCAAGAGCGACAACCATATACTGATGTTCCCCGCCGGGCTTTGCTCGCGCAAGAAGGGGGGCGAGATACACGACCTTCCTTGGAAGAAGACGTTCATCACGAAGAGCGTGCAGACGCAGCGTGATGTCGTGCCCATCCATTTCGGTGGGCAGAACTCCGAGAAGTTCTACCGCATCGCCAACATCGGCGACCGACTGAAGCTGAAGTTCACCATCGCCACGCTCTGGCTCGTCGACGAGATGTACAAGAACCGCGGCAAAACCTTCCCCGTCACCATCGGCAAGCCCATCCCCTGGCAAACCTTCGACAAGTCGAAAACGCCGGCTGAGTGGGCGCAATACGTGCAAGACGTCGTGTACAAACTGAACTACCCGCAAACAACATAAACATGGAGCAAGAAATCATCCAACCCATTGACAAAGAGGTGCTCAAAAGCGAACTGACCCCCGAGCGCCAGCTGCGAATGACCAACAAGAGCCACAACGAGATATACATCGTCACGGCCCACCAGGCTCCCAACGTGATGCGGGAGATAGGCCGCTTGCGCGAGATAGCCTTCCGCACCGCCGGCGGCGGAACAGGCAAGGAGGTAGACATCGATGAATTCGACACCTGCGAGAATTGCTATAAGCAACTCATCGTCTGGAATCCCGAGGCAGAAGAAATCATCGGGGGCTACCGATACCTGCTCGGCACCGACTGGGAAATCATGCCCGACGGACAACCGCATCTGGCAACAAGCCACATGTTCCACTTCTCGGAGAAGTTCCTGCGTGAATATATGCCGCAGACGATAGAGCTCGGACGCTCGTTCGTCACCGTAGAATACCAGAGCAGCAAGATGGGCTCGAAAAGCCTCTTCGCCCTGGACAATCTCTGGGACGGACTGGGTGCACTCACCGTCATCATGCCCAACGTGAAGTATTTCTTCGGCAAGATGACCATGTACCCCTCCTATGTGCGCAAGGGGCGCGACATGATTCTCTATTTCCTGAAAAAACATTTCGACGACAAGGAGAACCTCATCGTTCCGATGCACCCGCTCGAACTGGAGACCGACCCGAAGGAGCTCGAACAGCTGTTCTGTCACGACAACTTCCGCGACGACTACCGCATCCTCAACCAAGAAGTGCGCAAGATGGGCTACAACATACCGCCCCTGGTCAATGCCTACATGAACCTGAGCCCGACCATGAAGCTCTTCGGAACAGCCATCAACGACGGCTTCGGCGAGGTGGAAGAGACGGGCATCCTCATTGCCGTCGACGAGATTCTCGAAGAAAAGCGCGTCAGACACATCGACAGTTTCATCAAGCATCATCCCGATGCCTTGAAGATTACCAGCGGCGCCAACAAGATTATCTACAAACCGAGCAATGAGCATTGAACATTGAAGATTGAATATTGAACATGACACCTGCAGAAAAGACATACCTTGAAGAGCGCATCCTCGATGTGCTCAAAACCGTATACGACCCCGAAATCCCTGTCAACATCTACGACCTGGGGATGATTTATAAAATAGATGTACGCGAGGACTATAGCGTAGACGTCGACATGACGTTCACCGCGCCCAACTGTCCCGCCGCCGACTATATCCTCGAAGACGTACGCACTAAGATAGAAAGCATCGACGGCGTGAAGAGCGTCAACGTCAACCTCGTCTTCGAACCCGCATGGGACCAGAGCATGATGACCGAAGAGGCACGTGTGGAACTGGGACTCGACTAACCCTCAACACCCATCACTCAACACCCATCACCCATCACCCACCACCCAATGAAGAATATATACATCATCTCCGACGCCCATCTCGGCTCATGGGCCATTCCGCACCAAAGGATGCAGGAGCGCAGGCTCGTGCGCTTTCTCGACGACATCAAGCACAAAGCGTCGGCCATCTACCTTCTGGGCGACATGTTCGACTTCTGGTACGAGTGGAAATATGTCGTGCCCAAGGGCTATACGCGATTCCTCGGCAAGCTCTCCGAGCTGACCGACATGGGCGTAGAGGTGCACTATTTCACCGGCAACCACGACATCTGGATGTACGGCTACCTGGAAGAAGAGTGCGGCGTCATACTCCATCGAAAGCCTCTGACGGTAGACATCTGGGGGAAAACCTTCTATATGGCTCACGGCGATGGACTCGGCGATCCCGACCGCAAGTTCAAGTTCATCAGCCGGATGTTCCACAACAAGGTGTGCCAACGCCTCTTCTCCACGCTCCATCCACGCTGGGCTATGTGGTTCGGACTCACCTGGGCCAAGTATTCACGCATGAAGCGGGCCGACGGAAAGGAGGCTCCCTACATGGGCGAGGACAAGGAGTACCTCATCCGGTACACCAAACGCTACATGCAGACGCATCCCGACATCGACTATTATATCTACGGCCACCGGCACATCGAGCTCGACATCATGCTCTCGCGCAAGAGCCGACTGATGATCATCGGCGACTGGATATGGCAATTCACGTATGTCGTCTTCGACGGCGAACACATCTTCCTCGAGGAATATGTCGAGGGTGAGTCGCAATTATAGGGCTTTCAGGCGTGCAAGACATGCAAAATGTGCTTTTTCTGAAACTTTTTCGGAAATAATGCATGCAATTTGGAAAAAAAAGACTATCTTTGCAGATAGAATTTAAAACAGAGCAACTATGCAAACAAATTGTCACCTTTCGGTACTGATACACGAACAGGCTAGGATACACGGAGACAAGACGGTGCTGAACTATCGCGACTTCGGAAGCCTGAAGTGGAAAACAGCCTCCTGGAACGAGTTCTCGCAGCGTGTCAAGGTGGTGAGCAACGCCATGCTCAACATGGGAGTCAGGGTGCAGGAGAACATGGGCGTCTTCGCACAGAACACCGTGCAATACCTCTATACCGACTTCGGAGCATGGGGCATCCGGGCCGTCACCGTGCCGCTCTATGCCACCAGCAGCGAGCAGCAGTTGCAGTATATCATTGCCGACGCACAGATAAGGTTCCTCTTCGTGGGCGAACAGGAACAGTACGACAAGGCACACCGCGTCTTGCCGCTATGCCCCACGCTCGAGAAGATCATCATCTTCGACCCGAGTGTGCGCATCGCGCAGGGCGACCCCAGTGCCATCTATTTCGACGACTTCCTCAAGCTCGGCGAGAACCTGCCGCGCCAGAGCGAGGTGGAGAGCCTCTGGGCGCAAGCTTCGATGGACGACATCGCCAACATCCTCTATACCAGTGGCACTACGGGCGACTCGAAGGGTGTCATCCTGACCTACGGTCAATATCATGCAGCCTTCGAGGCCAACGGTCGCTGCGTGCCAGTGGGCGAGAAAGACCGCGTCATGGTGTTCCTGCCTATCACGCATGTCTTCGAGCGCGGATGGATGATTCTGTGCCTCACGCTGGGCGCACAGCTGATCATCAACACCTATCCGAAGGAAATCCAGCAGTCGATGCGCGAGACGCATCCCACCTGTATGTGTGCCGTGCCGCGCTTCTGGGAGAAAGTATACATCGGTGTGAAGTCGAAGATCGAGAAGGCCGGCCCCGTGCAGCGCAGCCTCTTCAAGCGTGCATTGGCCGTGGGCCGTAAGTACCAAATAGAATACCAGAGTCGCGGACGACGCGCTCCGCTGCCGCTGAAGCTGCAGTATGAGGCGTTCGACAAGACGCTCTTCTCGCTCGTCCGCAAGCAGCTCGGACTGGAGAATGCACACTTCTTCCCAACGGCAGGCTCGTATGTCTCGTCAGAGGTGGAGGAGTTCGTCCACTCGGTGGGCATCTTCATGATGGTGGGCTACGGACTGACGGAGAGTCTCGCCACCGTGTCGTGCGACCACATGGACAAGCCCTACACCGTGGGAAGCGTCGGACGACCCATCCACAGCATACAGATAAAGATTGGCGAGAACGACGAGATACTGCTCAAGGGTCCCACCATCACCCGTGGCTACTACAAGCGCGACGCGCTCAACGCCGAGGCCTTCGATGCCGACGGATTCTTCCATACGGGCGATGCTGGCTATCTTAAGGATGGCGAGCTGTTCCTCAAGGAGCGCATCAAGGAGCTGTTCAAGACGTCCAACGGCAAGTATATCGCACCGCAGATGATTGAGTCGAAGATTCTCGTCGACAAGTTCGTCGAGCAAGTGGCTGTCATCGCCGACCAGCGCAAGTTCGTTTCGGCGCTCATCGTACCGGCTTTCAACGAGCTCGAAGAATATGCCAAGGACAACGACATCGACTACGAGAAGGTGGAAGACCTCTGCCACAACAAGCGCATCATCAAGATGCTCACCGAGCGTATCGACACCCTGCAGCAGCAACTCGCCAACTACGAGAAGATTAAGACCTTCACCCTGCTGCCCAAGCCCTTCACTATGGAGGCGGGCGAACTGACGAACACGCTGAAAATCAAGCGCGCCGTGCTCAACAAGCACTACGCTGCCGAGATTGAAGAAATGTACAAGGAAAGCTGAGTATAAGCAATGGGATCTGTCTTTATTATACAAGGTATCTTGGTGTACATATATGGATTCGACCATAACCCTCCCCATATACATGTAAGGAGTGGAACGGACAACTTCTCGATAACCATTCAGGACCGTGTCATAGAAGGGAAAGCAAGGTCAAAGACCATAGCGCTGATCAATTCATTCATTGATGAACATGAAGAGGAACTCATGGAAATCTGGGAAAAAGCTCAACGAGGAGAAAAGATAAACAAAATAAAACATTGAAGGAATGATACTGACAATAACCGACGTGGAGTATTTGGGCGAATACACGCTGCTTTGCACATTCAGCAATGGCGAACGCAGAAAAATTGACCTTACGCCACTGCTTGACTATCCTGCATATCAAGAATTGCGCGACAAAAAACAGTTTGAGCAATTTGGTCTCGACCATACCATCTTTTGGGCAAATGGTGCCGACATCGCGCCTGAGTATCTCTTTGAAAATGGTGTGGCAGCTTAACGACAATTAACGAAATGATAACTCAAGAACAACTGAAGGATGTCCTCAAGCGGGTAGACGACCTGCAT
>CAMORS010000008.1 GCA_946624005.1 uncultured Prevotella sp.
TGGGAAGCGTGACCTCCTACATTACCTATGTGACAGTTAATTCTCCAATTCGTGAGAAAAACTCATGTAAGGAAAGCCTATAATTCTTTAATTCTCCAGTTCGTGATAAGAAAAAAACTATCGCGACAGGAGCTTCTTGACCTGCCCGTTCGTCTTGACGACGACGATACCACGAGGAGCATTACTCAGGTTTTCGATGCGCATTCCATCGAGCGTGAATACATCCTCCGAAGCTTCTGTTTCGTGAAGAGCGGCAATACCCGTATCCTCGGCGAAAGGCATGAAGATGACCTCACCGAGCGAAGCGTCGTCGTTCATATGGAAGATACAATCCTCAATGGCCTCTTGAGTCTGTGCCGTTGCCGTTTTCCAGATATTTCCCTGAGCGTAAACGGTGTTAGTGGAGTTGTTGTAGAGGTCGTAGACGTTGCCGTCGAAGCCATTGTTGAGGAACGTGTTCTGTCCGGGATTGTAGTCGTCGGCCGTCGGGTCGTCGGTCTTTCCGATATTGATGTCGTTACCGCCCACTACGGTGATGCCCCAGAGGTTGCCCTCAATCCAGTTGCCCGTGATGGTGGTGTTCTGCGAATAATACGGATCGTAGATATTGATGCCGCTACCACCGTTCATCGGGTTCACCTCGTTGTTGTTGTCCTTGATGGTGTTGTTACGTACGATGGCATTCTGCGTCACATAGAGTGCTACGCCATAGCGGTTGTCATAGATATTGTTATCCTCGATGAGCGTATTGATGTCGCCTTTAATTCCCACCATGTTGGCTACAACGAGTCCACCTACCATCGTATGCTCCGGGTCGCCCTGAATCTCGCAACCACGAATAGTGACCTGCTCGCCGACGGTGAGGTTGAGCTGCGGTGTGTTCATATTGGCCGTTCCGTTCTTGACAAACTGGCAGTTCTCGACCGTGAGATTGACGGGGATATTGGCACCGCTGCCGATGGCTGCGCGCTGACATTCTTCGAAAGTACAATCAACAACCTTGCATGTTGAATTAGTCGTTCCGAAGGCCACAGCATAGGAAGCCGACTTGGCGTTATGGTAACGGAACGTGCAATCCTCGATGGTAACATCATTACTGCTGAAGCGCAACCCCGCATATTCCACGATAAGATTTGCCGCCAAGACAGCTTTCTCAGAATTGACGACGATACCGTAGGGCTCGTCGGTCTCCTCGTGGCGCGTGATGACAGATTGAGGGTCCGACGTACTCAAATACTGATTTTCATTCAGAACGGCCTCGCCATTGATGTTGATTCTTGCACCGTCGCCCATTCGGAGAGTCGATCGGGCGTCAAGACTGAACACATCGCCATCGGCAATGGTGAGTTCGCCATGGAAGACATACGCGGGACCAATGGTATTGGCCAACGGGTCGCTGTATTTCTCCACTCCATACGTGCCGGCTTCAGCCAGCTTCTCCAGCGTCCAGACGGTGCCGTCGCCAGGTGTCGTGTACTCTTGCGCCTGTATCGAAGCGGTCAAGCCAAAGGCGATAATGCCTGAAAGTAAAAGCTTTTTCATATCTTTTTCTGTTGTTTTGTTTGGTTATACTTAATATTTTCGTAATTTTGCAGGCATGAAAAGAATCGTATTGTCTCTCTTTTGCCTGTTGTTCTTATCGCTCAGCACGCAGGCTCAGACGCTGGAACCCCTCGGCTCCTGTCGCCAGCTGCGCTCGTGCGACCTGCTTTTCTGCGTCAATCCCGAAGGCAACGCCATCACCGACGTGACGCACGGAGCCGACGGTATGCAAATAGACCATGTGGGCATCTACCACAAGGGGAAGGTCATCGAGGCCGTTCCTCATCGGGGAGTATGCCTGACGCCCATCGACTCGTTCATGAAGCGCAACCAATACCTTATTATAATAGGCCGCGTTGTCACTCCCTTCAGCAAGCGGAAGACCATCCGCCAAGCCAAGCGATGCATCGGTCTGCCCTACGATTCGCTCTACATACCCGACCTCAGAGCCGTCTATTGCAGCGAACTGGTGCAGCAATGCTACGTCGACAAGCATGGGCAACAGGTTTTCGAGCCTATCGGCATGACCTTCCGCGACAGCACAGGTGAGATTCCCGACTACTGGACCGACTTCTACCGCCGGTTCGGCATGCAGGTTCCTGAAGGCTTGGAGGGTTCCAATCCTGCCGAGCTATCGCGCCGGCATTGCATAAAACTCCTCTTCAGAACCTTCTGATCTCATCTCGCACCACCGAACCTACGCACCTCCGCACCTACGACTCTTCATACTCCGTAGGGTCGCTGATGCCTGCTTCGGCAAGTGCTTCGCGCCTTTCGACACAGGTGCCGCAGCGTCCGCAATGGTGTTCGCCGCCCTTGTAGCAGCTCCACGTCTCGGCATAATCCAATCCCAACGCCTTTCCCCTACGGGCGATGTCGGCCTTCGTGATATTGGTGTAAGGCACGAGCAGCTCGATGCCTGGATAGGTTCCGGTCTTCGTTGCCTGGCTCATCGCCTCGACAAACTGCGGCGTACAGTCGGGATAGATGCTATGGTCGCCCGAATGGTTGGCCATCATCACATACTGCAGCCCGCGGCTCTCTGCCAGTCCGGCAGCGATGCTGAGCATGATGCCGTTGCGGAAAGGCACCACCGTCGACTTCATATTGTCGGCGGCATAATGGCCTTCGGGTATATCCTCGCCCCCTTTCAGCAGCGAACTCTGGAAATACTGCTGCATGAAGCTGAGCGGTATGACCAGATGCTCGATGCCCAACCGCTCGCAATGCAACCGGGCAAAGGGTATCTCGCGGGCGTTGTGCTTGCTGCCATAGTCGAACGTGACGGCCAGCGCTATCCGCTCGCTCATATCATAGAGCAGCGTGATGCTGTCCATCCCGCCGCTCACAATGATTACAGAATCTTTCATAACAGCTTAGCGTGCAGCGATGCACTCAATCTCTACCAGCGCACCCTTCGGCAGATCTCTCACGGCGAAGGCCGAGCGAGCAGGATAGGGCTGCGAGAAGAACTCGCTGTAAACCTCGTTCATGGGGCCGAAGTTGGCGATGTCAGAGAGGAGGACGGTTGTCTTCACAACGTCTTTCAGGTCGAGACCTGCCGACTGCAGGATGGCCTGAGCGTTGAGCAGCGACTGACGAGTCTGCTCTTTGATACCTCCCTCGGGGAATGCACCCGTAGCGGGGTCGATGGGTAACTGACCAGAGGCGAAAACCATGCCGTTTGCCTCGATTGCCTGGCTATACGGACCGATAGCGGCAGGAGCTTTTTCTGTTGAAAGTGCTTTCATCTTTTTGTTTTGATTATTACGTTTATTGCCACACCCGAAGGCGTGATTTCCTTTATTCTTTTTGCCGAATGCCACTGATGAGCTATTGCGACGCAAGGATGCGCCGCCTCCTGCATTCAGGCTGCAAAGTTACGAAGAATAAATGGAACGGCCAAATCTTCCGCTTCGTTTTGCGCAAAACAATCTGTTTTGAAACGCTAACGCCACCCGGTTCGTCGATGTTCGAGCAGAGAAATTGACAAAAACAAAGGTCAGCAGAACTGTTCCTTCCTGAGCGAGCGAAGCTGGGCGGGACACGCTTACATTAGGTTGGAATTGGTCAGAGATGTCGTCTTTGGGTCTCATTTGTGGTCTTTGAGGACATCAGAGACCATCTCTGAGCGCATCAGAGATAATCAACGAGCAGGTAATATGCCACATATTGCACACCAATATGACACAAATTGCCCACCAATATGACGCAAACTGCCCGCCAATATGACGCAGATTGGTGGTCGGAAAACGGCACTCGCTACAACTCGTTGATATTCAAACGATTGCAAAATAGCCCAAAACTCGCGTATACCGAACAAGATTCCATTTGCTGCAGAATACGCGAGTTTTAGCGTTAAATCGCTTAACAATCGCAAAATCTTGTCGACAAAATTGTATTTTCTCCTGAAAACTATTGTGCGTTCCATAAAAAAGTCGTAAATTTGCAACATGATTCAGAAACATCTTCTCCGTAGGATGATAGCAGCCGTTGCAATGCTTTTGGTAGCCATCGCTTGTCGTGCTGCGAAGGCAAGTCCTGTTCCGGCTACCGTCGTCCAGAGCGACGGCAAGTCGTTGACCGTCATGCTGTTCGGCGACGAGCATGCTCACTATTCGGCAACCACCGACGGCGTGCTGCTCGTTCAAGACGGGCGCGACTACTTCATCGCTACAATCGGTGACGACGGTGAGCTGTCAGCCTCCCGCATTCTGGCTCACAATGCCGGACAACGCACGGCCGAAGAGCTGACAGCCATCGCTGCCCAGCCGCGCGAACGATTCTTCCGGACCCTCGGCCGAAAGGGCATCCGTCGCGCTGAGAGCATCTCCACCGATGTTCACAACTATTTCCCCCACACGGGTTCGCCAAAGGCTGTGGTGCTCTTGGTGGAGTTCAGCGACGAGAAGTTCAAGCACGACTCGCTGACAACCTACCAGATTTTCGACCGATACCTCAACGCCACCGACAAACCGAAGCACGAAGCCGAGCCGTCGTTGGGCTACAACACGGGCAGCGTGGCTCAGTATTTCGCCGACGTCAGCTACGGGAAGTTCACCCCTTCGTTCGATGTCTACGGGCCTGTCTGCGTTCCGGGTACGATGGCTTCCTACGGACGTTCGGAGAATGTGACGCAACTGATGAAGGATGCGCTGACTGCCTTGCCGTCGGGAACTGACTTCTCGTCGTTCGATCTCAACAACGACGGCGAGATAGACCTGGTGTACATCATCTACGCCGGCTATGGCGAGAACTACACGGGCAACTCTTCCAACTGTATCTGGCCGAAAGCCAGCACGATGAGCAACGTCTACTACAACAACATGAAGGTGTGCCGCTATGGCGTACACTGCGAGATAGGTGGCGTCAGAGGCAAGTCAGACCGCATCAACGGCATCGGACTCTTCTGCCATGAGTTCTCTCACACGATGGGACTGCCCGACCTCTACACCAACGCCAATCCCTCCGACGACCTCGGAATGGAGGACTGGGACCTCATGGACGGCGGCGAATATCTCGGGCTGAACATCGGAACGGCTCCCTGCGAATATAGCGCCTGGGAACGCGAGGTGATGGGATGGCGACCGATGCAGACGCTCACGGAGCGAGGCCAATACGAACTGCGCAAGCTCAGCGATGCCGACGGCGTGGCTTTCCGCATTCCATTCGACGGTCGCGACCACGAATACATCTATCTGGAGAATATCCAGCGCAGCGGATGGAACCGCAACGTCAGAGGGCACGGCATGCTCGCCGTACACGTCAGGTACAACACCAGTGAGGTGGTTTCGGGCGACCATCCCAACAATTCGCCCAACAGCATCAAGCGCGTCACCGTCGTTCCGGCCGACGGAAGGCTCTACAGTTCGTATACGGCCAACAGAGATATACTCGCCGACCCCGATCATCAAGACGAGATAGAGGAAGCTTACTTAGAGAGCTACCGCTGCGATCCCTTCCCAGGCAACAAGAATGTCACCGAACTGAACGACAAGACCGACTATCGCATGACGACCTTCGACGGCGAACAACCGTTAGGCAAGCCTATCTTCGATATAGAAGAGAAGAACGGCATCATCACGTTCACCTTCATCGAAAAGGTGATACCGACCGAAATATCAACGACTTATGCCAATCGTAAAGCAACAAGCCGTCAAGCCGTATGCGACCTGCAAGGCCGGCTCATCGCCCGTGAAGCCACGCCACAGGTGACGGCTTCGCTGCCCAAAGGTATATATATAATAGGTAACAAAAAGTACAACAAGGAATGAGACATTTTCTCCTCTCGCTCGTCATGATGCTGACGGCTGTTTCTTCAACGGCAACCGTCAAGTTGAGTCCTATGCCCGCACGGGTGGTTCAGTCCGACGGAACGGTGCTCACGGTCATCGGACGGGGCGACGAGCATAGCCACTACTTCATCACGACCGACGGTGTGCTGCTCTGTCATCGTGGCAACGACTTCTTCGTTGCCCGTGTTGAGGCCGACGGCCGACTGACGGCTACCACGCAGTTAGCCCACGAGGCTGCGCTCCGAACCGCAGAAGAGCGGCGACTGGCCAATCTCCAGCAGCGCCAACGCTTCTACAACACACGACGCCAAAGCCTACGGAAGGCTCCGCTCGTGGATGAATACAACGCAGGACGACCGCTCATCGCTCCCTTCGGAAAACCGCGCATACCGGTCATTTTGGCGGAGTTCAGCGATGTGAAGTTCATCGACGACGACCCCATTCCCGTTTTCCACCAGTACTTCAACTACGACAAGATTGACAACGAGATAGGCAACGGTACGGCTCGACGCAACTTCGGCAGCGTCGCAAAGTACTACCGCGACATGAGTTTCGGACAGTTCGACCCGCAATTCGAGGTCGTCGCCAAGGTGACACTCGACGAGTCGCTCCACTATTACGGGCAAGACTCGGAGAATCGCGTAGACTCGCTGTTCCGCAAACGATTCCTCCCCGATGTCTGCCAAAAGGCTTTCGAACAAGGGGTCGACTTCTCACAGTACGACAGCGACAACGACGGCTATGCCGAGCTCGTCTACATCGTCTTCGCTGGCTACGCTCAGAGTTGGTTAGGAAACTCCACCGACTGCATCTGGCCCAAGACCGGACTGTCAGAGAACGGGCCCTATGGCAGCACGAAGGTGTTGCACTACAGCGTCAACAGCGAGCTGAACGCCTTTCCTGGTGCTTTCTCCGACGGCAAGCGCATCAACGGCGTCGGACTGGCCTGCCACGAGTTTGCCCACTGTCTCGGGCTTCCCGACATCTATCCCACCGACTCAGAGGCACGCAACGCGGGCAATCAGGCCATGGAATACTGGGACCTGATGGACGCCGGCGAGTATGTACAGAACGGCTACTACCCTACCGAACTGACCTGCTGGGAGCGCGAGACGCTGGGATGGATGCAGATTGAGACGCTCACCGAGAGCGGACACTACGAGCTGCC
Organism: uncultured Prevotella sp.; assembly: GCA_946624005.1. Lineage (GTDB taxonomy): Bacteria > Bacteroidota > Bacteroidia > Bacteroidales > Bacteroidaceae > Prevotella. Next base: position 7,006 of record CAMORS010000008.1, read on the forward strand.
GCCCATCTCTGACGAATCAAGGAAGGCCTTCCGCATCCCGAACGATGCCGACCCGACAGGATGCGAATACCTCTTGCTGCAGACTATCAAGGACACGCTGTGGAACCGCCGACAGCAAGGTCATGGCATGATGGTGATGCACGTCGACTTCCAACCCGAAGTGTTCGCCCTCGACAGCAATGCCGTGAACAACGAAATGGGACACCCGCGCTTCACGTACATACCCGCCGACGGTGAGTATATCAGCCAATACCTGGTAGACGAGGTAAACTTCACCACCGAGCAATACCGAGCCAACCACTGGGGCGACCCCTATCCGGGCGACCAGAACATCACCGCCATCGAAGGCTTCGACATGTACACCGGCCGGATGGACAAACAGATAGCCAACATCACGGAGGCTGCCGACGGCACCATCGCCTTCGACCTTACCGTGCCACCCATACCGACAGCCATCACGGAGAGCTTCGCCAACGATGCGTTCACGCACCCTTCCGACACCCCAACCGCTATATTCACGCTCTCGGGCACCAGATGGCCCAACGGTAAGCACCTTCCCCCCGGCCTCTACCTCGTAGGCCACAAAGGCTCCATGCGCAAAATGCGCATCCCCTAACGCCTCCCCGAAGGCTGAGCCTCCCTCCCCCAAGGTTGCGCCTGCCGCTCTCCGCGGTTGAGCCTCCTTCCCCCAAGGTTGAGTCTGCCGCTGTACCACAGCGGCCCCACCCCCAAAAGAAAAGCCCATGAACTTCAAACTCACTTCCCAATACCACCCCACCGGCGACCAGCCGGAGGCAATCAACGAGCTCACCCAAGGCATCCTCCGTGGCGACCGCGCCCAAGTGCTCCTCGGTGTGACCGGCTCGGGCAAGACGTTCACTATTGCCAACGTTGTTGCTAACATCAACAAACCCACCCTCATCCTAAGCCACAACAAGACGCTCGCAGCTCAGCTCTACGAGGAGATGCGCGGTTTCTTTCCCGAGAATGCAGTAGAATACTACGTCTCCTACTACGACTACTACCAGCCCGAGGCCTACCTGCCGCAGAGCGACACCTATATCGAGAAAGACCTCGCCATCAACGACGAGATCGACCGTCTGCGACTCTCCGCCGTTTCGGCCCTATTGTCAGGAAGAAAGGACGTTGTCATCGTTTCGTCCGTATCGTGTATCTATGGAATGGGCGGCCCGACGGCCATGCAGGGTAGCGTCATCACCATCAAGAAAGGACAGAAACTCGACCGCAATATGTTTCTGCGCCGACTCGTCGATGCGCTATACGTGCGCAACGACATCGACCTGCAGCGAGGCAATTTCCGTGTCAAGGGCGACACCGTAGACGTCTTTATGGCCTACAGCGACCACGTGCTGCGCGTCACATGGTGGGACGACGACATCGATGCCATCGAGGAACTCGACGCCGTCACCTACCATCGCATGGCTACCTTCCAGGAATACCAGATCTATCCCGCCAACCTCTTCGTCACCTCGAAGGAACAGACGGAGATTGCCATCCGCATGATGCAGGACGACCTGACGAAGCAAGTGGAGTTCTTCAACGACCAGGGCGACACGCTCAAGGCACAACGCATCAAGGAACGTGTGGAATACGACATCGAGATGATTCGCGAACTGGGGCATTGTTCGGGCATAGAGAACTACTCGCGCTACTTCGACGGACGTGAAGCCGGTCAGCGCCCCTACTGCCTTTTCGACTTCTTCCCCGAAGACTTCCTACTCGTCGTCGACGAGAGCCATGTCAGTATCCCGCAGATCCGGGCCATGTACGGTGGCGACCGTGCCCGAAAGACCAATCTCGTAGAGTATGGCTTCCGGCTTCCCGCTGCTTTCGACAACCGTCCGCTGAAGTTCGAAGAGTTTGAGAGCATGGTTCATCAGGCTATCTACGTTTCGGCAACACCTGCCGAATACGAACTGCAACAAGCCGAAGGTGTCGTCGTCGAACAGGTTATCCGCCCCACCGGACTGCTCGATCCGGAGATAGAAGTGCGCCCGTCAGAGAACCAGATTGACGACCTTACGGCTGAAATCCTTGAACGTGTGGAGCGCGACGAACGCGTGCTCATCACCACACTGACCAAGCGCATGGCCGAAGAGCTGACGGAATACTTGCTCAATCACGACATCCGCGCTAACTATATCCACAGCGACGTAGCCACACTCGACCGTGTTAAGATCATGGCCGACCTGCGTGCTGGCTTGTTCGATGTCCTCGTCGGCGTCAATCTCCTGCGCGAAGGACTCGACCTGCCGGAAGTAAGCCTTGTGGCCATCCTCGATGCCGACAAAGAGGGATTCCTGCGCAGCCATCGTTCGCTCACACAGACAGCAGGCCGTGCTGCCCGAAACGTCAACGGCAAGGTCATCATGTATGCCGACACCATCACGCAGAGCATGCAGCAGACCATCGACGAGACCAACCGCCGACGCGCCAAACAGCTGCGCTACAACGACGAGCATGGCATCACGCCACAACAGATTGTCAAGGCTATCAGCCATAGTCCGCTCTCTAAGTCGCAGCAGGATGCCGAAACTTCTTCTGCAGGAAGGAAGGCAACGGGCGGCAAGCAAGGTGCTCCCCTGCCCTATCAGCCTTACATCGAACCCAGCTCGATTGATGTCGCCGCCGATCCGATTATCCAGAAGATGTCGAAAGAGCAGCTGCAGAAGAGCATCGACAACACCACAAAACTGATGAAGGAAGCAGCAAAACGCCTCGACTTCCTACAGGCCGCACAGTATCGCGACGAGATACTGCGTCTGCAAGAGTTGGTCGAATCAGAATAAAAAAAGGAGTTCAGCTGTATTGTCTGAACTCCTGAACTCACCTCACTGTGATGTGGAAGCAACTTTGCTTCACTTCATACTTGATATGGCATCGCCCATCGCGGCGCATGTCGCGCAACACTTCGCACAGCACATACTTCAGCGAGTCGTCGCGCACCAACCGACGTCGCTCACCCGGAGGGGCAACAGTATGGTATCGGTTGTAGCAGATATCAAAGGTCGTGCCGTAGAGATGGCAGCTGTTCTCGGTGGCATTGCCGTTGTAGCGGCGCAGTTTCTCCACATCTTCCTTCGTCCGCAGCACGCTGGTAACGATGAACTGATGCAACGGAATACCCTTCAGCTGCAGACTGTCGTAATAGGCACGCCCCATATCGTTGAGCAGAGCAGCTGCCCGAGGCACCAAATAAGGGATGCTGCGGTACATACGGTCGACATGATAATAAGGTGAAGCCCCGATGTAAACCAGTTCTTGCTTACGTTCCTCAGCCTCTTCGCGGTTGTAGACACTACTCACACCCCACTTCATCGCACTCTGTATCTGCACTTGCTGACTGTCTGGGAAAGCCTCCAGATAGCTCGTCACGCCGAAGATGCGATGCTTGACCGGCTGCCCTTGGGCATCGAAGAAGCGCGAAGCCGTCACGACAGAAGATTGCTCCACCGAAGCAGACGCCTGCGATTCGTCCTTTACGACATCGGTTTCCAAAGCAGCCTCGCGCGATTCCTCCTGCACAGCTTCGGTCTCCGCTGATTGGACATTCGTCGCAGGCGGCTCGGCCGGACGACGTTCGGCAGCCACCTGCGGGAACACCAAGCGCACCAAGGCCAGCAAGGCCACGATAGCGGCAAAGCCCGCAAGAAACCTGTTCTTCGTGATCAACTTCTTCTTGACAGCCATCCTTTTGTTTATTCTTTTTCCATTTCTATGTAGAGATGCGTCGTGTCGCGTCCCTACTTTTGCGCTGCAAAGGTAGCAAGAAATATTCTATTCGCCAAACAAAACTGTAGGCGAAAAGAAAAAACACTACTTTTCATCTTTTTTCCTTGCCACTTCCATAGATGATTCGTCTAAATACTTTTATCGAAAAAAATGCCACACCTCACCAAAATGCGGTGAAACCCTCTGTTTATCGGCCTTGGGGATGGTGAGGTGTTTGTTTATCACCTCACCACACACCTCACCAGAGACCTCACCATGCATAACCCTGACGCGGGAGCATCAGGAAAGTGATGCGAGCAGGTCGGCAACGACATAGCTGCTGCCGCCGACAAAGATGAAGTCGGCTGTGTCGGCTTCCTGCAGAGCCTGACGATAGGCATCGCTGACTGACGAATAGCAACTGCCCTGCAAGCCATGCATAAGACCTTTCTGGCTGACCGTCTCGACGGGGATGGCACGATGAGTGGAGGCCTGCGTCCAGTAGTAGACAGCCCTCTTAGGCAATAAGGCCATGACGGTGTCGATGTCTTTATCGTCTACCATACCGAAGACGATGCGCAACTGCTTACACGGCTGTGCGGCAATCTGCGGAGCAAGATACTGCCACCCGCCCACGTTGTGACCTGTGTCGCAGATGACGAGCGGCTGTTGCTGAATCTTCTGCCAACGACCAACGAGGCCGGTCAGCTCGTTGACATGTGCGAAACCTTCTCTGATAGAAGAAGGTGGAAGGTGGAAGGAGGAATTACGATGAAGAGTGTCGAGTGCGCAAAGGATGGTGCGGCGGTTCTTTTGCTGATAGTCGCCCTTCAGTTCAAACTCAACATCATCGAAAGGCGTAGCGTCAAACTCCTCGGCAAAGTAGATGGGCGCACGCATCTCGTGTGCCTTGACGGCAAAGACAGGCCGCGTTTCGGGCACTGTCTCACCGACGACAACGGGCACACCAGTCTTGATGATGCCCGCTTTCTCTGCGGCAATACGCTCCAACGTGTCGCCCAGAAATTGCGTATGGTCGAGACTGATGTTCGTGATAACGCTCAAGACGGGTGTAATGATATTGGTGCAGTCGAGACGGCCACCCAGTCCTACCTCTATGACAGCATAGTCGACCTGCTGTTCGGCGAAGTATTTGAAGGCCATCGCCGTTGTCAGCTCGAAAAACGAGGGATGCAACGGCTCAAAGAAATGGCGTTCTTGCTCCACGAAGTCGATGACATACTGCTCGGGGATGCACTCACCATTGACGCGGATGCGTTCGCGGAAGTCCACCAGATGCGGTGAGGTATAGAGTCCCACGCGATAGCCTGCCGCCTGCAAGACGGCAGCGATGGTGTGCGAACAAGAACCCTTGCCATTGGTTCCGGCAACATGGATGCTCTTGAACTGGCGGTGAGGATGTCCGAAATGCTCATCGAGGGCTAAGGAGTTGTCGAGTCCTTCCTTATAAGCACTCGCCCCGACCTTCTCGAAGACCGGGGTGACGCTAAACAGATATGCTGTTGTTTCCTGATAGTTCATTTTAACTGAAGTAGTTACGGAACTTGTCGAAGATGCTCTTCTTCGTAGAATTGTCGCCCTTGAAGTTGTCGCTCTCGCGCAACTGCTCCATGACTTTCCGCTCTTCGTGCGTCAAAGTCTTCGGCACATAGACGCTGACATTGACCACGAGGTCGCCCGTCGTATTACCATAGCCCTGCACCGAAGGCAGACCTTTGCCGCGCAGCCGCAACGTCTTACCAGGTTGTGTGCCGGGCTCGATGCCTATCTTCACCTTCTTTCCTTCGATGGTGGGTATCTCCACATCACCACCGAGAGCAGCTGTCGGGAAGTCGAGCAGCAGGTTGTAGAGCACGTTGTTGCCGTCGCGGATGAAGGTGTCGTTGGGTTCTTCCTCGATGAACACCTGGATATTGCCGTTCACGCCGTTATGGACAGCAGCGTTTCCTTTGCCCGGAACGTTCACGACCATGCCATCGGCAACACCGGCGGGAATCTTGATTTCAACCACTTCCTCGCCTTTCACCACACCGCTGCCACCGCATTCGTGGCACTTGTTCTTGATGATGCGGCCCTCACCCTGGCAGGTGGGACAGACACTCTGCGTCTGCATCATGCCGAAAAGGCTCTGTGTGGTACGTGTCACCACGCCACTTCCGTGACAAGTGGGACAGCTGTCGGTCTGTCCGTCTTCCGAACCAGTGCCGTGACAATGGTTGCAGGTGATGTCTTTGCGCACCTTGAACTTCTTCGTCACGCCCGTAGCCACCTCTTGCAGCGACATGCGCACCTTCAGACGGAGGTCGGAACCGCGGTGCTGCGGTGCCTGATGACCGCCGCCAAAGCCGCCGAAACCACCAAAACCGCCTCGTCCGCCAAAGACATCGCCGAACATCGAGAAGATGTCGTCCATCGAGAAACCACCGCCAAAGCCGCCAAAACCGCCCATGCCGCCAGGTCCATCGAAGCCGAACTGGTCGTACCGCTGACGTTTCTGCGGATCGTGAAGCACATCGTAGGCCTCGGCAGCCTCCTTGAACTTCTCCTCCGCCTCTTTGTCACCAGGGTTGCGGTCGGGGTGATACTTGATGGCGATGCGGCGGTAAGCCTTCTTGATATCGTCTTCGCTGGCATTCTTGTCGACGCCGAGCACCTCGTAATAATCTCTTTTTGCCATTCTTTCTTTGTTGATATTTGTCGCAATAAAATTGCGACTTACTGAACCTTAGTTATTGGCCTACAGCCACTTTAGCATGGCGGATGACCTTGTCGTTGAGCATATAGCCCGTCTGCACGCAGTCGATGACCTTGCCTTTCTTGTCGTCGCCCATCCCCGGTACCATAGCGATGGCCTCATGGAAGTCGACGTCGAAGTCTTTGTCGGCGGTATCTATCTTCTTCACGCCTAATCCCTCAAGGGTCTTGACGAACTTATGGAAGATCAGCTCCATGCCTTCCTTAATGGCTTTCGGGTCGTCGGTCTTGTCGGCCAAAGCGCGCTCGAAGTCGTCGAGCACGGGCAAGATGGCCGTAATGGTCTTCTCGCCGCCATTGAGGATCAGCTCAGCCTTCTCCTTGATGGTGCGCTTGCGATAGTTTTCAAACTCGGCCTGCTTGTAGAGCATCTGCTCCTTCAGGTTCTGTATTTCTGTCAGGGCTGCGTCGAGCGGGTCTTTCTCTTCCTGCTTCTCGTCGCTCTGGCTGTCGTTCTGTTCTTGCTTCTCTTCTTCTTGAGTAGCCTCATCCTGTGTGTTTTCTGCGGCTTGTTGCTCGTCGGCCTTATTTTTCTGCTCGTCGAGGTTGCCGTCTTCGATATTGATTTTCTTTTCTTTGCTCATAGCTTTACCTTTCTTTTTTCTCTTCCACATAACAAAAATTGTGCCAAATTACTCATACATACGAGCCTTTAGCTCTTTGATTTGCGGGTCATAGATATAGTCGTCGTAGGTCATGAGCTTGTCGATGGTGCCACGCGGAGTGAGTTCGATGATGCGGTCGGCCACGGTGTTGATAAACTCATGGTCGTGCGAGGCAAAGAGGATATTGCCACCGAACTGCACAAGATTGTTGTTGAAGGCCTGAATCGACTCCAGGTCAAGATGGTTGGTGGGCGTGTCGAGAATCAGGCAGTTGGCGTTCTTCAGCTGCATACGTGCTATCATGCAACGCATCTTCTCACCACCGGAGAGCACGTTGACCTTCTTCTCCACTTCCTCCTGCTTGAAAAGCATGCGGCCCAAGAAGCCTTTCATCATCACTTCGTTGCCCGTTCCGTATTGCGAGAGCCAGTCAACGAGGTTCAGGTCGCTCTTGAAGAACTCCGTATTGTCCAGCGGCAGGTAGGCCGTCGTGATGGTAACGCCCCACTTATACGTGCCGGCATCGGCCTCGCGGTTGCCGTTGATAATCTCGAAGAGCGCTGTCATAGCCTTCGGATTGTGCGAGAGGAACACCGTCTTCTGTCCGCGCTCGATGTTGAACGACACGTTGTCGAACAGCACCGTGCCATCGGTATCGACCGCTTTCAGGCCTTCCACCTCAAGAATCTGGTTGCCTGGCTCGCGTTCCATCGTGAAGATGATGCCGGGATACTTACGGCTCGACGGGCGAATCTCCTCCACGTTGAGCTTCTCGAGCATCTTCTTGCGTGATGTCGTCTGCTTCGACTTAGCCACATTGGCCGAGAAACGGCGTATGAACTCCTCCAACTGCTTGCGGCGTTCTTCGGCTTTCAGGCGCTGGTTCTGAGCCTGACGCAGTGCGAGCTGCGACGACTGGTACCAGAACGAATAGTTTCCGGCGAAGACCGTCACCTTGCCGAAGTCGATATCTACCGTCTGCGTCGAGACAGCATCGAGGAAGTGGCGGTCGTGACTCACCACGAGCACACACTGCTCCAGGTTGCTCAGATACTCCTCCAGCCACTGCACGGTGTCGAGGTCGAGGTCGTTGGTAGGCTCGTCGAGCAGCAGATTGTCGGGATGACCAAAGAGAGCCTTGGCCAGCATAACGCGCACCTTCTCGTTGTTCGACAGCTCCGACATCATCATATAGTGGCGGTCTTCCTTCACACCGAGGTTCTGGAGCAGCTGGGCAGCCTCGCTTTCAGCCTCCCAGCCGTTCATCTCGGCAAACTTCAGTTCAAGGTCGGCAGCCAGATTGCCGTCTTCCTCGCTCATCTCCGGCTTGGCATAGAGCGCCTCGCGCTGCTTCATGTTCTCCCAAAGCGGCTGGTGTCCTTGCAGCACCGTGTCCATCACGGAGAAGCTGTCGTACTTGAAGTGATCCTGATCGAGCACCGAGAGGCGCTCACCGGGAGCCAGCTCTACCGTTCCTTTGTTGGGTTCGAGCTCGCCGCTGATGGCTTTCAGCAGCGTTGATTTGCCTGCACCGTTGGCACCGATGACGCCGTAGATGTTACCGTTTGTAAACTTCAGGTTCACGTCTTTGTAAAGCACTCGCTTGCCGAATTGTATGGCCAGATTTGTCAGTGTTATCATTCCTTTTGTTCCTTTCTGTTTTTGATTTTGCGTGCAAAGGTACAACTTTTCAATGAATATATAAAATCTCATTGGCAAAAAATACAGATTTCGCCATTTATTCTGATTGATTCAAGCGCAATCTGCCGCAAACGGCAACACTACATTAATAAGGTAGTCAGACTACATTAATAAAGTAGTCGCACTACATTAATAAGGTAGTCACACTACATTAATAATGTAGTATCGCGATTTGACGCTTCTTGCATTGCGATTCGCCACAAACGACAAGCTGACAGATGGCTGACGGCAGACGGATTCGCCGGGAATAGCGTTCAAAAAAAATTAGTTGCCTCACACAATAAAACGAGAAAAAAGGAGTTATATAAATAGTATGACTCGAGAAATACAGACAAGAATGCTCCCCCATGAGGCTGCCACAGACCGTGGCCTCAAGGAGCGTGTTGCCAAAGAACTGGCTATCGACGCACGCACCATCACGCATATCCGCGTGTTGCGGCGCAGCATCGATGCCCGTCAGCGCACCATCTACGTCAACCTGAAGCTCCGTGTCTACATCAACGAAGAGCCTCAGGACGATGCTTACGCGCGCGTATTATATAATAAGGTAGAAAAATGTCAGCCGGTAGTCGTCGTGGGAGCGGGTCCCGGAGGACTCTTCGCAGCCCTGCGGCTCATCGAGTTGGGACTGAAACCCATTGTCGTAGAGCGCGGTAAGGACGTTCACGAACGGAAGAAAGACCTGAGCAACATCACCCGAACGCAGAAAGTAGACCCTGAAAGCAACTACTGCTTCGGCGAAGGTGGTGCCGGAGCCTATAGCGACGGCAAGCTCTACACACGCAGCAAGAAGCGCGGACCGACGGAGAAGATACTCAATGTGTTCTGCCAGCATGGCGCTTCGACCGACATTCTGGCCGATGCTCATCCCCATATCGGCACCGACCGACTGCCACGCGTCATTGAGAACATGCGCAAGACGATTATCGACAGTGGCGGCGAGGTACACTTCCAGACCAAGATGACCGGTCTGATTGTAGACGGCAACCGCGTGGAAGGCATTCAGGCTGTTGAACTTTCAACAGGCAGGGAAGTGGAATATCGAGGTCCCGTCATTCTGGCAACAGGTCATTCGGCCCGCGATGTCTACCGCTACCTGCATGCTTCCAACATCGAGATAGAGGCGAAAGGACTGGCGATGGGTGTCCGCTTGGAGCATCCTGCCCAGCTCATCGACCAGATACAATACCACAACCGCGAAGGGCGCGGCCGCTATCTGCCTGCCGCAGAATACAGCTTTGTGACGCAAGTAGACGGACGCGGGGTCTACTCGTTCTGCATGTGTCCGGGCGGTTTCGTCATTCCGGCTGCAACAGGGCCGCAACAGATTGTCGTCAACGGTATGAGTCCAGCCAACCGCGGCACACAATGGAGCAACAGCGGCATGGTCGTCGAGATGCATCCCGACGATGTAGAAGGCTCGTCGCCCCTGCGTATGATGGAATATCAGGAGGAGCTGGAACGCATGACGTGGCAACAGGGCAACATGCGGCAGACAGCACCTGCACAACGGATGGCCGACTTCGTGAACGGCCGTCTCAGCTACGACCTTCCCCGCAGTAGCTATGCACCAGGACTGACAGCCTCCCCACTCCACTTCTGGATGCCCCCCTTTATCACGAATCGCCTGCAACAAGCTTTCAAGAAGTTCGGACAGATGAGCCACGGCTTCCTCACCAACGAAGCCCTGCTCATAGCCACCGAGACACGCACCTCATCACCCGTGAGAATCGTCCGCGACAACGATACGTTGCAACACGTCCGCCTGGAAGGACTCTTCCCTTGCGGCGAGGGGGCTGGCTATGCAGGAGGCATCGTTTCGGCTGGTGTCGACGGGGAGCGATGTGCCGAAATGTGTTACAAATACATAAACAATGGATGATTTTAAGCTTTTTTCTTGCCTCTCTCACAATTAATGCTTATCTTTGCACGCTAAAATACAATTGATAATTGATAATTGACAATTGAAATAGTAACATGAGAATCATCAAACAACTGGCACTCGCTGCCGCCGTCGTTCTGCTGGCGGCCTGCAAGACACCAACAGATGTTGCCTACTTCCAGGATTTAGAAAACTTGAAAGAACTGGAAATGCAACCATACGAAGCCATCAAGCTCAAGCCGACCGACAAGGTGTTCATCGTCGTAAAATGCAAGAATGCAGAAATCACGAACATGCTCAATCTGGGAATGACGAATCAGATTATCGGCACGTCGGAGAATGCTTCGCTGAACCAGAACAATGGCATTTCGGGATATACCATCGATAAGGATGGCAACATCGACTTCCCGCTCTTAGGCAAAATTCACATCGAAGGGTTGACCAGAGAAGGTGTGGAAAAGAAAATCAAGCACGAGATAGAGAATGCCGAGTTAGCAAAGGATGTGGTGGTGACTTGCGACTACATGAACCTGCGCTATTATGTCTTGGGTGAAGTGAAATCGCCTGGCGCGAAAAGCTTTGCACGTGACAAGCTCACCATTACCGAAGCCTTGGCTCAGTCGGGCGACCTGTCGCTCTACGGTATCCGCAACAAGATCTACGTCATCAGGCAAGAAGGCAACAAGAAAGTCACTTATCAGATGAACATGCTCAGTGCCGAAGAGCTGCTCAAATCACCAGCCTACTACATCCAGCAGAACGACGTCATCTACGTCGATGCCAACAACACACGCAAGCGCCAGTCGAACGCCAGTGGAAACCAGTTCCAGTCGGCTTCGCTGTGGATGTCGATGGCATCGGTGCTCACCACGTTGGCAGTGTTAATCTTCAAATAATTATCTGTGCAGAAAAAAGTTATAAGAAATGGAAGCTTCCAACAATAACAAACAAGGTAAGCCCATCGCATCAGGGCAGACCATCTCGCTTGAAAGATTACTTCGCATATACAGAAAGAACTGGAAATGGTTCGTCCTGTCGGTCTTCTGCACGACAGCCCTTGCCGTGCTGTATCTGATTACGAAACAGCCTGTCTATCAGCGTTCGGCCGAAGTGCTCATCAAGGAGGAGAACGGCGGAATGCCAAGCATCGGAGGTGAACTGGGAGCGATGGCTGCCGACCTCGGACTGTTCAGCTCATCGTCGTCGGTCAACAACGAGATGTTTGCCATGAAGTCGCCATACGTCATGGACGAGGTGGTACGTCGGCTTCATCTCGACATGCTGTACGTCAAGCAGGGATTCCCGAAGGAAATACTGTCCTTTGAGACGCAACCTGTCACCGTCGTCATGGAGGATGTCGGCGAGACGCAGTCGGCATCTATGAAGATGCACCTGAACACCGATGGCACCTTCACACTCAAGAAGTTCAGACTGAAGAAGGACAAGTTCGACGATGTCATCAACGGCAAAGTCAATTCGACCATCAAGACGCCACTTGGCAAGATTACCGTAACCGCCAATCCCTCGGTGATGAAAGACATGGAGGAAGGGATGGACATCAAGATTGTCAAGACCACCTCTGTGAAAGCTCGTGAGAACTGCCTGAAGTTGCTCAACGTCGACATCGAGTCGAAGGATGCCTCCATCCTTTATGTTGAATACACCGATATCTCTAAGCTGCGAGCCGACAGCATCATCAACACCATCTTCCAAGTGTACGAAGAGAACTGGCTGCGCGACAAGAACCAGTCGATTATCAGCTCGTCTGACTTCATCAACGACCGTATAAAGATTATCGAGCGCGACCTCGGCCTAGTAGAGTCTGACATCTCACACTTCAAAAGCAAGAACATGATGCCCGACATCGTCGAGTCGGTCAAGATATCGATGGAAAATGCCAACATGGCAGAACAAGCGCTGCTCACGCTGCACACCAGAATGCACATGATGGACTATATCCGTCAGTTCCTCAACGACAACAGCAAGAAAGGACAACTGCTGCCCTCATCACTTGTGGGCGAGGATGTCGCCCTGACAGCACAAATCACCGACTACAACAAGCTCATCCAGCAGCGTAACAACATCGTCTACAACAGTAGCGAATCGAACCCGCTGGTGAAGGACTACGACAAACAGATTGACAACATGCGCAATGCGTTGGTGGCTAACATCAACAACACAATAGCTCAGATAAAGATGCGAATAGCCAGCCAGCAGAAGCGCGAATCGAAGTCGAACAGCCAGATAGCCAACTCACCGGGCAAGGCCAAGGAACTGCTTTCCGTTGAACGCCAACAGAAAGTGAAGGAAGCGCTCTACATCTTCCTGCTGCAACAGCGTGAACAGAACGAACTGTCAAGGGCTTTTAGCGACACCAACCTTCGTGTCATCACGCCGCCGACAGGCATTGAAAAGGCTTCCGCACCACGAAAGGGACGCATCGGCCTACTGGGCATCCTGATGGGCTTCATCATTCCTGCCCTCTTCTTCTACGTAAGAGAAACGCACAACAACAAGCTGCGTAACGCCAAAGACGTGGAAAGCCTTGGCACACCCGTTGTTGGTCGTCTGCCACAAGTGGCGGAAGGTAAGCAGAAGAAGGCCGATCCGGCAAAGGTATATGTGCAACCGGAAGCCAACGACGATGTCAACAATGCCTTCCGCATCCTGCGTACCAATCTGGAGTTTATGCTGCCAGGCAACAGCGGAAAGAAGCTCATTGCCGTCAGTTCGTTGGACGACGAAAGCGGTAAGACCTTCGTTGCCATGAACACAGCAGCAGCCATTGCCGCCAACGCACAGCGTGTACTGCTGATAGACAGCAACGTGCGGACGGGCGACGTCAATCGCTATATCGACGAGATTCAGGGAACAACCAAGGGACTTTCCAATTATCTCGCTGGTCAGACGGCCGACTGGAAGAGCATGCTGCGGCAGAGCCGCCAATGCCAGCAGGTGGACATCCTGCCTTCAGGCGTCGTGCCTCCCAACCCCACCGAGCTGTTTGCCAACGGCCGATTTGCCGAATTGCTCGACGAGGCAAAAGCCCTGTACGACACCATCATCATCGACAGCCCTATCTACGACCGCGTGGCAGACATGGCATACATCAGCCGTCAGGCCGACCTGATGCTCTTTGTTGTTCGCTGCAATGCAACAGAATTGTCTCTGCTCCCGCAACTGCGTAAGCTGCAAAACGACAACCAGGTGAACAGCCTCGCCGTTGTCGTCAACGCTGAGAAGAACGAGGTAGGATAAAGGTAAAACAACTATGAGTATAGCATCGGCTATAGATCTGATACGGAAAGTAAATCCTTGGAAGACCATCTATTTCAACTTCCACTACTTTCCTTTTGCTACAGCCATACGCATGCCCTTCTTTGTCTATTGGCGAACAAGTCTGTTCAAGATGAAGGGAAGTGTTGTCATAGACGCTCCTGTCAGCACAGGGATGGTCAGATTAGGTCCACATGGCTTAGGAACGCAAGACCTGCTCTACTCACGAACGATGTGGCAACTATTAGGTACATTTGTCGTCAAGGGCAAAGCGAGCATCGGACGCGGCAGCAAGATTAGTGTTGGCAGGAATGCTACGCTCACCCTCGGCAAAGACTTCAGAATAACGGGCAATACCGAGCTTGTCTGTCATAAAGAAATCACCTTTGGCAACGACTGCCTGCTTTCGTGGGACATCCTGATGATGGACACCGACTTCCACCACATCATGAATGCAGACGGAGAAACCATCAACGAACCGAGGCCCATCCGTATCGGCAACCATGTATGGATAGGTTGCCGCAACACGATACTGAAAGGTGTCACCATCGGCGACGACAACATCATCTCAGCTCACTCGACAATAACGAAGAGCGTCAACGAAAGCAACTGCATCATTGGCGGACACGGAAAATCTGTTCAGGTATTAAAGAGAGACGTCCGCTGGAAAATATAAAACAGCAACGGCCTGCCCCAGTAAGTAGAGGCAGGCCGTTGCTGTTATTGCACAAAAAAACTAAATCTTAATAGGCTTTGCTATCGCCAACGATGGCATCGCGGATGGTCTTGACGATGATATGGAGGTCGAGCGAGAGGCTCCAGTGCTCGACATACCAGATGTCTTTCTCCACACGTCGCGCCATATCTTCCACTTCTTTCGTCTCGCCACGCTCACCGTGCGTCTGCGCCCATCCTGTGATGCCCGGCTTCACGTAGTGGCGTATCATATAGTCGTTGATGCGCTGCGAATAGTATTCGGTATGTGCCAACATGTGCGGACGCGGACCGACCACGCTCATATCGCCCTTGAAGACGTTGATGAACTGCGGCAATTCGTCGATGCTCGAATGGCGGAGGAATCGTCCCCAAGGTGTCACGCGGTCATCATCCTTCGTGGCCTGCTTCGTATCGGCGTCGCTATTCATCTTCATGCTGCGGAACTTGTACATCAGGAAGTCCTTGCCGTCGTAGCCCGTTCGCGTCTGTTTGAAGAATACCGGACCGGGCATGGTCCATTTGGTGATGGCCGCCACGATGAGGTAGATGATGGGGAACAGTGTGCAGAGGAACAAGCCAGAGAAGATGATGTCGAATGTTCGCTTCACCATACGGCTCGACAGGCTTTGCAGCGGCTCGTTGTAGAGCGCCAAAACATAGGTGTCGCCGAACTGCACGGGCACAGTCATCTTTTCATCCCCCGTTGAGTGGCTCTGCGGCACATAGTAGATCTTCACCATGTTCTGTTCACAATGACGGATGACGGGCTGCAACGACTCGTCGTAGCTGTCGGGCAGGCAAATATAAATCTCGTCGATATTGGTCTGTTGCAAGTAGTCGTAGGCCTTGTCGTTGGTTCCGAGGAATTGCACGTCAGGCAGTTCATTGCGATACTCCGTACCATCGCTGAACAGCCCGCGAACACTATAACCCGTCCAGGGCTCACGCATATTCTCGATGATACGCTTCACGTTGCGGTCATAGCCAACAAAGACAACATACGATGTATTGCCACCCTTGGCTCGATAGTTGGCCAGTAGCTTCCGTGCCGACAATCGTTCGATAAGAGCAAGAACCCAGAAGAAGCCGGCAATAGCCATCGAACGGAACGGCCCCGGCGTGAAGTAGTGGATATAGCCGAGGAAGGCCGAGAGGAAGATGGCATAGACAACGGCTGTATAGGTTGTGTTCTTGATGACCTGATAGGGGGCATTCATCCGCTTGTGGAGCGACAGCTTCATCAGACTGACAGCACAGCCATAAGCCACATTGGCCATCACCCACTCTGTGACGAACTCACCCATCGTGTCGTAGCCTACAGGAAACCACCCCAACAGATGGAGACAGAGGATCGACAAGTTGAGCGTTAACCAGTCGCAGAACAATACTGCGACATAGAGCTTCAAGGCTTTCTTACTGGCTGCTTTCATTTTTTTTCGAGTTTTTTCGAGTGTACGAGGATGCGAGATTAGCGTAGAGTGAGGAATTTAGCCGTGACGAACTGTGGCACCTTCCACATCATCTTCATCAGCTTGGTGGCAACAGGACTGAAACCGTGCTTGCGCATGATGGCGACATCTTCCTTCCACATTGCTTTCATGCGGGAGCGGTCGGTTGACATGCCTCCCATCCGCATTCTGATAACATAGCGATGCAGATAAGTAACTTTGAGACGTACTTCATAGAGATAGCGAATCAGGAAATCGGTATCGGCCGCCATCTTGTACGTCTCGTCGTAAAGTCCATGCTGCTCGATGACGTTGCGCTTGATATAGCAGGTAGGATGGAGCGGCAACCAACCAAATTTCACCTTTCGGCGACTATACTTGCCTCCTATCCAGTTGCGCACCACCTTTTGGGTGTTGCTGGCATCGACAAACAAGCCATCGGCGTAAAGGAAGTCTGCTCCAGTCTTCTCCATCTCTTTGACAACATCCGATACCACATGATTGTCGTAGAGGAAATCATCAGAGTGCACCAAAGCTACGATGTCGCCCGTTGCCAACCGAATGCCCTTGTTGATGGCTTCGTACATGCCGTGATCTGGCTCACTCAAGATAGTGGTGATGCGGTCTTTGTATTCGTTGATGACATCGAGTGAGCCATCCTTCGAGGCTCCGTCTACGACGATATACTCTATATCGCTGTAGTCTTGCGCCAAAACACTCTCTATGGCACCACGGATGGTGGCTGCACGATTATAGCAGCAAGTGATGATAGATACTTTCACCTGATTATTCTTTCTCTGATTATAATAGCGGGATTGCCTTGATAAACGCCATTGGCAGCAGTATCCTTCGTTACCGTAGAACCTACTGCGACTACAGTATTCTCTGCAATTGTTACACCAGGGCAAACGATGGCTTTTGCTCCTATCCATGCGCCATCATGGACGATGACAGGTGCATTCCTATAGGGCATATTGCTGACAGTATAGTCGTGGTTGCCTGTCAGAAGCAGAGCACCCTGTGAAATACAAACATTGTTGCCGATGGTCACCTTGTCGAGATTGTCTATCCACACCTGTTCGCCTATCCAGCAATAGTCGCCTATGGTTAGCTTCCAAGGAAACTTGATGGTGACGTTGTTCTTGATACACAACCCCTTGCCTATCTTCGCGCCAAACATCCGCAGCAACCATATCTTGATGCCCATGAACGGATTCCACGAAGCTCTGACAACCAAGGCATTGACGAAATACCATAGGGCCTGCTTGATAATGCCAGCCCCTTTGTCAAAGCCTATAGGCGAAAAGGAGGAAAGGTCTACTTTATTGTTCATAGACGAACGATGGTTTTTCTGATTCGCCCAAAATCCACTCATAGAGAGACTTCAGTTTTGCTGCAATCTTGTCGACAGCGTAATTCTCTTCCATCAACAGCCGGCCACGCTCTCCCATCGCCTCAAGCTCAGAGCGACTGAGACTTTTTGCCTGAAGGATGGCATCAGCGATTGCCTGCTGGTTATAGTCTACCCACCAGCCGCAGCGATGTGTCTCTAATTCAGCCCAAGGGGCACCCTTCGTGGCGATACAGGGAATGCGACGCATCAAACCTTCGGGCACGACATTGCCGAAATTCTCAAACTCGCTGGGCATGGCGACGACAGAAGCCGACGCAAGAGCCTTGTCTTTTTCCTCTCCTGAGAGAAAGCCTAAGAACTTCACATTTGTCAGCTTCAACCTTGCGGTTTCTGACTTCAGGAAATTTTCATAATCCTGATCCCCACCGCCAATGATGATAAGCTCTGCATCGTTCAGTTGCTGACGATGCTCGGCAAAAGCATAGATGAGCGACTCCACATTCTTTCTACGCGACAACCTGCCCAGATAGGCCAGCCGGAACACATCATCCTGCTTCTTCAGCGGGATGTCGCGAATATCTATCGGATTGGGGATGACGGCGATAGGCGACGTAACACCCAGTTCGCGACAGTGGCGCATCTCTTCGTCGCATGTCGTCAAGATACAGGCGGCACGGTTCATATCATCCAGTAAACGATAGCGTAACGAGAAACGCTTCAGCCACACGTTGCTTTTCTGAATATCCTGAGGATAAAGCATGCCGCGCGGCGTAACAATGTATGGACGGTTTTTCTCGCGTGCCACATCAATCATTCCGTAGGTAGGAAAAGTCCAGATATTCTGTGTATGATAGATATCATAGTCGCCCAATCTGCGCAAATCTTTCTTATAGTTAGGCGAATACAGAATCTTTGGCACAATGGGCGCAGGTGTATAATGAATAGGGATGTTGTCTCCCCTGAGCCGTCCGTCCTTCGGCAGCTGATACATAAACATCTGTGCATCGATGCCAACATGCCTACTCCCAAGGATGGAGAGATATGTACTCATGGCAGGCCCACCGAAGTTAACGTCTAACGTACCAGAATGGATTACTTTCATAATTCTAAGAGTTGATGGATATGGCTGGCGAATTCCTTCCAAGTATGGTTGGCAAGGAATGCCGTGCGGTTGTCGTTATCTAACGAAGCATGCTGAGCAACAAGCTCCAACAGGTGTGAGAAGTCGCGATATATCAGGCAGACACCTTCGTCGGCCAAATCGCTAAAGGCTCCCTTATCGGGTCCTATAGGTGTTCCGCCAAGAACGAGAGTGTCTATCAACACACCACTACTGGAGATACTGTTGCCGATATATGGGAAAACGACATACCGGCTGTTACGAACAAGGCCGGCAATCTCGTCGAACGAGACACGGCGATTTTCGAAATGTATATGCTCGTTGGTCAAGGCATCAATCTGCCGTTCCAAGTCTTTGTCCTTACATCTGCCTACTATCATGATGTCAAGATGGGAGTCTCTGACCTCTTTGGATGAGATAAACTCCACGACACCTTTATAAGGATCGATAGTTCCCCATATCAGCAAGTCGTGATGGTCGGTTTGCATAGGATTGACATCGATGGGCACTATCGGATGACATTCGTAAACCACCCTGCCGCGAGCATGCGCAACAGCATATTGTTCAGCTTCACGCGAATGAGCGATGACGAGACGTGCATACCGGAACATGAATCGGTAAACGAATCGTGTCGAGAAGGTATGTCCCTGATGAGGAACAATATTATGGAGCACCCATACGATAGGCTTCCGTCGAACCGTTATGATGCAGAGAGCCAAGAAAGCAACAGCAAACTGCAAACAGCCCAGACGATGAAACACCATGTTCTCTATCCAGTTGAGAACATAGACATCGGCCCGGAACGAATACCGCAGCAGTCCTAACGCTGAGACGCCACACTCACTATCGCCATTGTCGAGAACCTGATAATGCTGCGAAAGAGCATTCTTGAAGTTCTGACAATAGGGATTAGGGTAGCCTCCCTTCGGTCGTGGCGGAAAGAAATAGAGACGCTTCATACTACTTTCGGGCATAATAGACAGCAAGAGCAATATCCGCTAATGAGAGATGATAACGCCGACGGCAAAAGATCCATTTCACAATGCTTAACCGATGCTGGCGTAGCGTTTCAGAAAGGAGTTGCGAACGCTTCTTTCGGAAAAAGGTGTTCAGCCGTTGCGACAGTTCTTTTTTGCAAAGCTCTTCCGTTTGGCCGGCAGCTGCCGTTCGTTTGATGAAGTCAACATACCAGGCATACATCTTGCTCACGGCATCAAGCTTCAGCTGCATGTTGCCACTATTGGTAATCGACTTCTCGTTGGAACGATAGCAGAATGTTGGTTCCTGAATGTTCACTACGCCATTTTCCTTAGCGGCCATGTATGCCGTAATATCATCGGTACCCCAAGCCAATGGAAGACGGTAGTAACCACCTATACTCTTGAGCGATTCCGTACGATAGCAGAAATCGCCAATGAACTGTATGCCATAATTCAGTCGATGCAACATAAACTGGAAAACCCGCTCATGTTCAGGATAGCCTTGCGACACAGCGATGGGTTCGCCTTTTTCGTTGATTCGCAGCGTGCGGGCATGGAACAAATCAGCACTGGGGTATTGCTCAATCATCCGAGCATATTGCTCCAAGCAATCAGGCATCAACCGGTCGTCGTCGCCCATACAGATGATGTAGTCACCCTTTGCCAGCTCTAAACATTTGTTCCAGTTGTCCACCAGATTGACGGCACCTACATTCTTCTCGTTCTTGTAATAGCGAATCCGATTGTCCGTAAACGAATGCACAATGCCATCAACGTCTTCGGGTGAAGCATCATTCAGGATGATGACCTCGAAGTCGGTGTATGTCTGCGCCAGCACACTGTCAATGCACTCGCGCAGAAATCGCGTCTTATAGGCTGGTATGGTTATCGAAAACTTCATGTCTGCTCGTCAACGTTTTCTTCTTCCAGGAGCTGCTCTTCGGGTTCATTCTTCGTTTTACCAAATCTTGCCAGGATATAGACACATGTTGCCAAAGCAGCTTGTCCGTCGGCTGTTGTATGCCAACTTGCCATTACGTCCGCTATCACCATATACCCCACGAAGAGCAAGGCATACTCTAAATCGGGAGCCACACGCCTTCGCAAGCAGAGATAGAATAGCAGTAAATACAAGATGAGTCCTACCCACCCTGTCGTGACAAACATTGAGGCATAACCTACATCAGTACGGTAATATCCATTGTCATTGATCCGTTGTTCTACCGTGCCATAGGGTGAACTGCTGTAAGAAACACCATTGCCAAGAACATCGGTGAAGAAATTCTTTGAGAAACTGGTAAAGAAATATTGATACTCGCTGGAACGGTTATCTCCTTTATCATATCTGTATTTGGTTTGAGTCTTTGTCAGCTCTATCATAGAACCGATCACACTATCCCTGCTGAATGACAGCGAGAAAGAAAAGAGATACATCGCTACAAATGCAGCCACGACATAAGCGGCCAGTTTCTTGTTCTTCAGGAAAGTATAGATGGCCGTAACGATAGCAACACTGAAGATAATCTGTCGGGTCAGCTGGAAGACAATCATGACAAAGAGGAATCCTGTCAAAGCTATATAGGAAATTTTCTTCGTATTGAACGACTTGTTCAACGCCAAGAAATAGGCCAATACCAGCGAAGTACGCCCCACGAAGTTAATCCTCAGCATGCCTCGTTCTTCATTGAAAAGTGTCGTGTCGTCCGCATTAGTCACACCAAACGTCATCATCGGCAAATTCTTCAGAGAATAGAGCCAAAGAATGACATAAATGATACCCAACAACATCACGTACTTCTCCAGTTCTTTCTGGCTAAAATCATGTTTCCAGAGGAAGAAGAATAGCGTGATGACCGACAGATTGGTGGTGGCAACGATGCCAAGCACAATGCTCTGATCCCAAAATGCCCAGGCCGGTATGACGGAAAACCACGTTATCAGCAGAATGTATCGCATCATGGCATACAGTCTGTCGCCCGTAGCACGAAACACATCCTTCGCACAATAGCCAAGCATCAGCACCTGAATGACATAGAATACAGCACTCAGAATCTGCGTATTGAAGCCTATATAAGAATAGAACTTAAATGAAGCAAACGTAAAAAGGAGCAAAGCCCCATAAACGTACTTGCGATTGATTTCTGTCCACTGCATAACAGCTTAATGATTTACGGTAACATGAACATGACGTCGGCCGGCCACAAGATTCTTCAAGAAAAGAATATCTTCCTTGGAAAGGCTCCAGACAATCAGCAAAGCATAGGCGAACAGGAAAACGAATCCCTTAAACATGCCAACCAGCCATGGGGATATATCGAAGTGGACCAGACGGAGTGAGGTAGCGACCAATAATCCGATGGCCATATACGGAAGGAATGATTTGAAAAAGACCCTAAGCGAGTCGATTTGTAACACATGGGGCCAATAATAGAAATAATAGAAACCGAGCTGTATGATACAATACACAGCATAGCCGATGACGGTGCCACCTACTTGATAGGCCGGAATAGTAAACCAACAGATAAGTAGTCCGATTATCGACGACACAATCGTACAATAGGTAATGGCTCTGATGTCAGCCCCAGCCAAGATAATGACGGAAATGGCTTGATTATGCGTACACAAGGTGGTGAGCAGCCATAAATCGAGCCATCCTATCAGATAAAGATACTCCCGACCTACATAGACGGTTATCAGCTCTGGCGCAACGCTTATCATGCCGAAACAGCAGAAGCATATAGCTATAGATACAAATCGTGTGCCTTGGTAAATCATGCGGTGCTGGCCTTCAGTGTCGTTGACAGCAACAATGCGCGAGGCCGTCGGGAGCAACACACTCATAAAGGCCCCTCCCAACATCAGCACTATACGGATGATTCCCTCCAATATGCGATAGTCCGACATCTCGGAAGGAGTGCATTGGATGCCCAGGAATACTGGTCTGAGATTGAGTATCGAAAACTGGAATATACCGAAAGAAAAGATATTGAGCGTATAGGGCAATACCTCCATGAATACTTTCTTGAATACTGACGGTCTGAACGATATGTACGGACAGAGATTCCTGATGCGATTCACCAAGAAGGGAATCACCATAAACATGGAAAATGCTGTCAACGCATAATAGACTTCGATACGCAACTTAAACATGACGGTCAGAGCAAGTATGACGAACTGTGACAACTTCGGCAAGAGGAGAATCTTCTGCGTCCATCCTACCTGTTCATGAGCCTTTACCAACTGCTCAAAACATGATGTAAACCAGCTGATGAATGCACTGATGGCCAGTATATAGAACAGATTCTTGACAATAACAATCTGCTCGGGCGCCAGATTGAAGATACGGTCGGCATAGACAGAAATGACACATAGCGTGAGCGAATTGATGATGCCCAATGTGCCGTAGAAGGCCATGCTCGTCTGGAAGAGCTGCCGAACCTTTCCCGTGTCGTTCTTTGCCAACCAATTGGAAAAGAATCGTACATTGGTAGAATTGAAGCCCAAGTCCATCAGTCGCAGATAGACATTGACAGACATTGCCAATGCTATCAGTCCATAATCGGACTTACCATAGCAAGCCAGCAGGATAGGTACCGAAATGAAGCCATAGACACCATTGACGATATTGACCAATGTTGTCCAGAAAACACCGGATGCTATTTTCTTCTCGCTACCCACGCTTGATGATTCTTTTCATGGTACCTAACATCTCTCGGATGCCTCTTCGTTTTGGCGACTGTTTTATCATACTCACTAATCCCAGTCCGCTGAAAGCTAACAATCTGGGATTCATCATTTTCAAAGGTATGAGTCGCCAACCTGCCATCAACCTGCGGTGATACTGGAAGGGCTGCATTGACTGAAGCTGACGGCGGTCTAAAGGTCGGCTGACGACACTCCCTGTCCGGCAGGCTTCGTTGAAGATGGTCTGACCTTTGGTTGTTCTGATCATCACAAAACTCCTGCCTTTGTCGTCGTTGAAATCAGGGTAGCCGTCTTTGGTATTCCAAGAGTCACCTACAGCAAGGTCGGCCAACAATCCGATGCCGTCGGGGCAAACCTTACACCTGAAAGCAATCTTCCGGCCTAATATTTTCCCCCAGCTGTCGTTGTACGACATCTCGCGTGTATCACCATCTGCCCATTCGGCCTTGAAGTTGCCTGGCCATCCGTCACCGCGATACTGGATTCTCACGGGTGCATCTTCCCTACCAAGCTGCCTACAGACATCCTTGCTACCCTCGTAGCTGGGTATTCCTGCACAAAAGATGGAGATAAGCAAACGAAACCTCTCTTTGTATTCAGGGAAGCATTTTGTCAGGTTCCGAATGCCAGCTATGTCGCATGGCTTTCCAATAAAGACAAAGCTTTCGTCGGTTGTGTCCAAAATCTGCTTGATTCGGTGCAGCGTCAATGCCGGAGCATATCTCGACTGAGCATTCTTGAAAACATCCTCCCTGCTTCTCGATATCTGAAGTTCGTTGTGTAGGAAGTCGTCGGCCTTAACACCTACATGTAAGACAGCGTCGGCCTTCCGATTTTCAATCATCCAGATAGCCAAAGACGTGACAATGCCGCCTGAAGATGAATGATGGCGTATTTGTTCATCGGCCGACCATGCTTCAACGACGTCTAATGTTTGTCCCCAAACATCTTTTCCGCAATGTCCGTGAATGCTGATTCCCGGACAGACGCTCCTTACCGTTGCGTTAGCCGATAGTATTTCTTTCGTATCAGGTTCGTAGAAGCCTTCTTTGCTGACTTTCATCGCGTTCGGTTGTTCCAAAACGGAACCACACAAACCGCAGCCCATGCAGAGGCCTTTACGGACTATTCTGTCTCTCATGTCGTTATCTTTTCAGATGGAGGAAGGATGCCAAGTCGTTCTTCAGACGAAGAATTTTCCCTTCCACTTTATCAGTAATGGCCTTTCTGATATCTTCTTTCAACTGCATTCTTGAATCGAATGCTGTTTCGACCACTTGCAGAATCTCTTTGACATCATCTTTCTGTAGGTCAGCAATGGTCGGATAACCAAGGGTTTCAATATACAATCCGTTGAACTTACGACTATAGGCCATTGGCACCACGGGCACACCGGCCGAAAAGGCTGCAATGGTAGAGTGCATACGCGCTCCCAAGAAGAAGTCCATGCCCGATATGTAGCTCTTCGCATCAATAGGCGAACGGAAGTCGGGCGATTTCACCAATCGCTCTGACTGAAACTCGCTTACCAGTTGGGCACAAACACGACTGTCGTCTTCAACACTGTACGACTCACTAATGACGTGAGGTATCAAATGAACGACAACATCATCTTTCTTCAAGAAGAAAGCAACGATCTCGCGGACAACCTTCTGATAGTCATCTTTCAAACTGAACTGGTTGTTGCCGGTATAACCACCATTCCACAACAGGGCTGAAACGTTCAATCCCACATGCAAGAAACCTTTATCGAAGGCCTGCTTCTGGTATGGCAGCAGAAAAGCCACGTCGATATACTCATCCACCCGTTTCTGCTCTTTCACAGATTCCCTTACATATTGACAGCTCCTCGCATCGCGAGCCATCACGACAGCTGCCTTCCTCAGCGATTCTGATGCCAGGCGGCTTGCCTCTTTGCTCTTGAATGGACCAATTGTTTGGGGCAGGAGGCAATAAGGCTTACCAAACTTACGTGCTGTCTGATGAATGAAATCGATCTTGTTAAACCGTACCATCCCGTATATATCGGAGAAGCTGTCGCCCTGTCCGATATCCATGATGTTATCAGCTTTTCTGAACACATTCATCCCCCGAAGGGTATCTGGAAGAAACAAGATTTTCTTTATCACTTCCTTCAACGAGACAGGCATAGGATTAGTAACCGTCTTATATCGGATGGTTCTTCCAAGAATGCTCACCTCGTTCTCCCGTTGACGTGTGTTGCTGTCTGTAAGATACAGGTGATAACTTTCTCCGTTTTCCGAGAAAAGCTCATCTATAAGGAAAAGAACAGAGTAGCATAATGCTACACAACCTAAGTTTCCATTATATTCAGTAGCGTTGGACAGAATGATATTCTTCATGCTATTTTTAATATAATCTACATGTCTTACCGTCGAAACAATATTCCAGTTGATGTGGCCGTTCCGAAACTTTATGAGCAGGTATGCCAGCAACGACTGCATAGGGTGGCACATCCTTGTTGACTACACATCCAGCACAACATACTGCTCCTTCACCGATATGAACTCCAGGAAGAATGATGACATTACTACCCAACCACGCCCTATCTTCAATTACTACCTCTTTTGGAACTTGTTGATTACAGCGAAACAAGGGATCACGATGGTTGTGTTGTTCTGTATAAATTGATACATTCGAAGACAGATTGACATGCTCGCCTATCGTGAGCCCATTACGAGCATCCAAAAGGGCATTATCGCCTATGACGCTGCCACTCCCTACGCTGAGACAAAAGGGAGAGCGAATCTCTGTTCGGTAATGGAATACTGCATTTGTTCCCACTTTTGCTCCTAAAGCGATATAGAACCACTTGCGTACGTGATTTGAAGGAAATGTCGACATCTTGATGATTGAATAACGCATCCAGCCTCCACGCATCAACTTCATATCGAAAACGAAGTAGGGTACGGCAAGTAGCTTCATGATGTTGTTTACCTTACCTTCATTCTTTTGTTTTTTGTAAGCGCAATAGCAACACTGCGAAGGGAACACGACGATAATCATCATGTGTGGCAGAAAAAACAAGACAGCCAGCAAAATGGCAATCAGAAGAGCTGGGGTACTATTCACAGGCGATTTCGAACTTGTTGATAACATATTGGCAAAGTCACACCCACAAGGGTGTAAACCACCCAATATAGAATATTGTTCTCTTCAATGACGGGGAACTCTGCCAATCGGGTGATGGGATAGCCAAACTGCCAGACCTTCAGCAAACTAACCAGTTTAAAGCAAAGGAAATGCAAAGCCAGAATGGCCAATGTGGAATTTCCAACAAGGTAAAGGAGATTCTTCGCCCTTGTCTTTTCAAGTAGCAACGCCAGCGACATCGTGAAGAAGATGCCGCACATCGCCAAAATGAAATAGGGAATTATATCTGCGAAGGGACACGTCTGGATGGCTATCACTTGGCGATAATGAATGAGCCCGCCACACGTCAGCACAAATAAGGCAGCTGTCACATACCATCGCCCTATTTGTTTGCTCTCGTAGTCACGATAGATCCAACCGCTCACAAAGAACACCGTGGCAAAAAGCAACAAATCCAATTTACCTACAAGGGGAAGATTCAGCTTCAGATAGGATGCCACAAGTGTCAAGACTGACAGGACAGCAAACAGCCACCATTTGTTGACGCTGATAACCTTGCTGATCAAATACGAGAAGATGGAAACGAAAACCGTGGCGAAAAACAACGTCCGTATAAACCAAAAGGCTCCAAGCATCGGTTCATGGGTTGTCATCTTGAACACCAGGTCCAAAAGGCAGGCACCATAATCGCGAAGCGAATAAATCAGCGATGTATTGCCCTCATAGCCAAATTCTGAATCGTATAGATGGAGATAGAAGAAAACATTATGGAGCAAGAGGAAGAACAGTCCCCACCTGATGTATGGTAAATAAAGTCCTTTCACTCTCTTCATCAAATATTGCTTCAGACCCTCATTGTCTTGGGGAATCTTATAAAAGAAACCTGACGTAAAGAAGAAGAGGGGTACAGCGAAAAACATGACGAAGATGCCCACATCGTAGAAACCTCGGGAGTGCCAAACCACAACGAATATCATTGCCAGTGCCTTGGCGATGGTGATATAATTGTTATGGACGGCTTTCTGGGGCATCTTCTATAGTCTTACTTCAGGTCTTTCAGCCTCGGATGCTTCATGTCTTTCGGCGAGAGGATGATTTTGTCGGTGGGGATGCGCCAGTCGATGGCGAGGTCGGGGTCGTTCCAGATGACGGCGCCTTCGCTCTCGGGGCAGTAGAGGTTGTCGCACTTGTACTGGAAGATGGCGACGGGGCTCAGCACGCTGAAGCCGTGGGCAAAGCCGCGGGGAATGAAGAACTGACGATGGTTCTGTGCAGTGAGCTCAACGCCAAAGTGCTTGCCGTAGGTGGGCGAGCCGGGACGAAGGTCGACGGCGACATCGAGGACGGCTCCTTCTACGACGCGCACCAGCTTGGCCTGGGCATGCTCGCCCTTCTGGAAATGCAGACCGCGCACCACGCCGTACTGCGAGCGCGATTCGTTGTCCTGTACGAAGCGAACGGGGCCAATCTTCTCGTCGAACTCCCGCTGGTTGTACGACTCGAAGAAGTAGCCTCTGTCGTCGGCAAAGACACGAGGCTCTATCACGTACAACCCTTCTATTTCTGTTTTGATGACATTCATTCTATTCGTATAATTCGTGGTTGAGAAATTAGAATTCGAGATTCTCCTGACCGGTACGCTCCACTTCGTCGATAATCTTGAGCAAGTACTGTCCGTACTGGTTCTTGATCATCGGCTGCGCTATCTCGCGCAGACGGTCGGCGGTGATCCAGCCTTTGCGGAAGGCAATGCCCTCAAGGCAGGCTATCTTCAGGCCCTGCCGCTTCTCGATGACCTCGACAAAGGTGGAAGCTTCCGACAAGCTGTCGTGAGTGCCGGTGTCGAGCCAGGCAAAGCCGCGCCCGAAGGTCTGCACCTTCAGTTCGCCATCCTTCAGGAACTCCTGATTGACGGTGGTTATCTCCAACTCGCCACGGGCCGAAGGTTTCACGTTCTTCGCCACGCGTACCACCTTGTTAGGATAGAAATAGAGGCCCACGACGGCATAGTTCGACTTCGGATGCTTGGGCTTCTCCTCTATCGAGAGGCAGTTGCCCTCGCGGTCGAACTCCGCCACGCCGTAGCGCTCGGGGTCGTTGACCCAATAGCCGAAGACGGTTGCCTTCTGGTTCTGCTCGGCATCGATGACGGCCTGACGCAGCAGGGCTGACAGCCCGGCACCATGGAAGATATTGTCGCCCAGCACGAGGCAGGCAGCATCATTGCCGATGAACCGTTCGCCGATGATGAAAGCCTGTGCCAGTCCGTCGGGCGACGGCTGTTCGGCATAGTCGAAGCGCACACCATAGTCGCTGCCGTCGCCTAAGAGTCGGCGAAAGCCCGGCAGATCCTGCGGTGTGGAGATAATAAGGATATCCCTGATGCCGGCCAGCATGAGGACGGAAATGGGATAGTAGATCATCGGTTTGTCGAAGATGGGCAGCAGCTGTTTGCTCACCCCCTTGGTGATGGGAAAGAGGCGTGTGCCGCTTCCTCCGGCTAAAACAATTCCTTTCATGGTTGCTTAAAGTTGACGGTAAAAAAAGACCTGTTATATTGTTGTATGATAACGAGTTAACAACTGGATATCCGACAGAAGGTAGAGGCAATTCTTGTGTTCCCCCTCTCCCACTCTATCAGTGGGAAAGAGATTTGAGGCACAGCCATGCAGAACGATTGCCTTTCATGGCATTGATGCACCCGGAACATTGATTTCCTCCGCTTCGGAGCCATCGGGATGGCTCGCAGGATCCGTCGCCGTCCTTGTTGCGAAAAAGTGGTAAGATGGCGCAAAACCGTCTTATGTATTATTCTAATACATAATAATAACGGAAATTCTGCAATTTTATTGTGTCTTTATATAATATTCCCATGTTTTTTTTTCGGGAAAATGATATTCGTCACCATATTTTGGCCTTTTACCGCTGCAAAAGTACGCATTTTTTGCAAACTGACAAAATAAATCGTCAAAAACTTTGTGTCAGACCGCCGAAAAGGCCTTTCTTCGTCGAATTGTCCCGCCTTGATACACTCTGACCGGCTCAGAAACCATCAACGACATGCTCAGAGACCATCGCTGACAATATCAGAGACCATCGCTGACAACATCAGAGACCATCGCTGACAACATCAGAGACCATCACTGACAACATCAGAGACCATCACTGACAACATCAGAGACCATCAGCGGCACTTTGGCGACCATCTCTATCGGCAGTTCCGTTTCTATATAATAAGTTTCGTCGGCAAACAGCTCAACACCTCACCAAACTGCCCTGAATCGCCCTGTTTATCGGCCTTTCAGATGGTGAGGTGTTTTTTCATCACCTCACCAGAGACCTCACCAGAGACCCCACCATTCGTTGCTTCTTATGTGCTGTTGCGACGCAAGGATGCGTCGCCTCCTACATGTGCCACTTGGGGCTCCTCCCCTTTGGGGAGGCTGGGAGGGGTTCCCAAAATGGTGAGGTGTTTGGTGAGGTGTCTGGTGAGGTGTTCGGCAAACACCTCACCATCGAAAACCCGCTGTGGCAAAGGGTTTTCGCGCATTTTGGTGAGGTGTTGGGCTTATTCCGATACAAATCGCTCGCTGTACGCATGACTCGGTCAGACTGACGCGATATAATACCAAACAACAAAACAAATTAGTTGATAATTATCAAATAAAATATCATACCATCACTAAATAAACTAAATTTAACAAAAATAATTAACTTAATTGTTGGCCACTTCAAGACAATGTCGTAACTTTGCAGACAAGAAAAATGAATTGACGCCAAATGAATAAAAAAACAATATGGACCATAGCCATCGTGATGGGCTTCAGCTTCCTGGCCTTGCTCTATCTGCAGTTGGGATACATCGAGCAGATGGTGAAGATGAAGCGCGAGCAGTTTGACGAGTCGGTCAACAAGGCCCTCTATCAGGCCTCGCGCAACCTGGAGCTCAACGAGACGCTGCGCTATTTGGAGAAGGATGTCAACGAGACGGAACGCCGCGCCTACCGACAGGACTCTGTGGGCACCCGCAGCGGCACGCCCGACGGCAGCGTGCAGAAGTCGCATCAGTATTCGGTGGTTGGCAAGGACGGCACCATCTACTCGTCGTTCGAGCTGAAGACCATCGAGATGAAGCCCTCCTCGATGCCGAAGGCGATGATTCTCAGAAACGACAAGAACTCTATCTCGGAGGCTACGAAGTCGATGCGCGAGATTCTGAAGAACCGCTACGTCTACCAGAAGGCTCTGCTCGACGAGGTGATCTACAGCATCCTCTACACCGCTTCGGAGAAACCGCTGAAGGAGCGCGTCAACTTCAAGATGCTCGACCAGGACCTGAAGGCGGAGCTGATGAACAACGGCATCAACATCCCCTACCACTTCACCGTGTCGACACAAGACGGCCGCGAGGTGTACCGCTGTCCCGACTACTCGGATCGCGGCGTGGCTTATTCCTACAGTCAGGTGCTCTTCCGCAACGACCCGCAAAACATGACGGGTGTTGTACGCATCCACTTCCCCGACATGAACAGCTACATCTTCTCGTCGGTGCGCTTTGCCATCCCGTCGGTGGTGTTCACCTTCGTGCTGCTCATCACCTTCATCATCACGCTGGTGCTCGTATTCAGGCAGAAGAAGCTCACGGAGATTAAGAACGACTTTATCAATAATATGACGCACGAGCTGAAGACGCCCATCGCCAGCATCTCGCTGGCAGCCCAGATGCTGGGCGACGAGAGCGTCAACAAGAGTCCGTCGATGATGCAACACCTGGGCGGCGTCATCAACGACGAGTCGAAGCGACTGCGCTTCCTCGTGGAGAAGGTGCTGCAGATGTCGATGTTCGACCGCCAGAAGACCGTCTTCAAGAAGAAGGAGCTCGACCTCAACGAGGTGGTAGAGCAGATAGCCAACTCGTTCACCCTGCGTGTGGAGCATACGGGCGGAAAGATATACACCGACATCGGTGCTGTCGACTCGAAGATATACGTCGACGAGGTGCACTTCCAGAACGTCATCAACAACCTGCTGGACAATGCCGTGAAGTATCGCAAGCCCGACAAGCCCATCGACATCTACCTCAAGACATGGAACGAGGGCGACAAGCTCTACCTCTCCGTACGCGATACAGGACTGGGCATCAAGAAGGAGAACCTGAAGAAAATCTTCGACAAGTTCTACCGAGTGCATACCGGCAACCGCCACGATGCCAAGGGCTTCGGATTAGGCCTGGCCTACGTCAAGACGATTGTCGACCAACACGAGGGCGAGATACACGTCGACAGCGACTACGGCAAGGGTACCACCTTCACCATCACGCTGCCGGTGATAGAATAATTCCTCTTGAAAAAGAATCGAAATAACGAAATACCGAAATAACGAAAATAATTAATTAATCATCTAAACTTGTAAGATTTATGGACGAGAAATTGAAAATTTTGCTTTGCGAGGACGACGAGAACCTCGGAATGCTGCTTCGCGAGTATTTGCAGGCAAAGGGTTACAACGCAGAGCTCTGCGTAGACGGTGAGGCTGGCTACAAAGCCTTCCTGAAGACCAAGTTCGACATCTGTGTGCTCGACGTGATGATGCCCAAGAAGGACGGCTTCACCCTGGCACAGGAAATCCGTCAGGCCAACGCCGAGATGCCTATCATCTTCCTCACAGCCAAGACGCTGAAGGAAGACATCCTCGAGGGCTTCAAGCTGGGTGCCGACGACTATATCACCAAGCCCTTCTCGATGGAAGAGCTCGTGTTCCGTATTGAGGCCATCCTGCGTCGCGTGCGCGGTAAGAAGAATAAGGAAAGCTCGGTTTACCACATCGGACGCTTCACCTTCGACACGCAGAAGCAACTGCTCTCTATCGACGACAAGCAGACAAAGCTCACCACCAAGGAGAACGAGCTGCTCGCTCTGCTCTGCAGCCACGCCAACGAGATTCTGCAGCGCGACTTCGCCCTGAAGACCATCTGGATTGACGACAACTACTTCAACGCCCGCTCGATGGACGTGTATATCACCAAGTTGCGCAAGCACCTGAAGGACGACGACCAGATCGAGATCATCAACATCCACGGCAAGGGCTACAAGCTCATCACTCCCGAGCAGGAGTAAGCGAAAAGATGAAAAGGCTAAAAAGCGAAACAACCACACGAATCGGGGGCAGACGATGTGTCTGCTCCCGATTATTTGCCGTAAATACCTATAAATAAAGTTAAAAGAGCAAATAATTATCAATTATCAATTGCTAATTCTTAATTATTTAGTACCTTTGCACCCGCTTTTCGAAAAAGCACTGTATATACATTATTAATTAATTATCAAAAAGTACAAATGAATCAGTACGAAACCGTTTTCATTTTAACTCCCGTTTTATCTGATGAACAGATGAAGGAAACGGTCGCTAAATTCAAGGGCATCCTCACAGACAAAGGTGCCGAGATTGTGAATGAAGAGACCTGGGGACTGAAGAAGATGGCTTATCCTATTGAAAAGAAGTCGACAGGTTTCTATTGCCTGATCGAGTTCAAGGCTGAGCCCGAAGTAATCAAAACTCTCGAAACTGGATACCGCCGCGATGAGAAGGTGATCCGTTTCCAGACAGTTAAACTCGACAAGTTTGCCGCACAGTATGCTGAGAAGCGCCGTGCCAAGCTGGGTCAAAAAACAGAAGAGGAGGCATAATCATGGCAGAACAGTCAGAAATCCGTTATCTCACAGCTCCTTCTATCGACACGAAGAAGAAGAAGTATTGCCGTTTCAAGAAGAGTGGCATCAAGTATATCGACTACAAGGATCCTGAGTTCCTCAAGAAGTTCCTCAACGAGCAGGGTAAGATTCTTCCCCGCCGCATCACCGGAACATCTCTGAAGTATCAGCGTCGTGTGGCTCAGGCCGTGAAGCGTGCCCGCCAGATTGCCCTGCTTCCCTACGTAACCGATTTGATGAAATAATTAAAGAGGAGGAAACAGAATGGAAATTATACTGAAAGAAGATATTATCGGTCTGGGTTACAAGAACGAGATCGTTAACGTGAAGAATGGTTATGGCCGCAACTACCTGATTCCTCAGGGCAAGGGCATTATCGCCACTCCGTCGGCCAAGAAGGTACTCGCTGAGAATCTGCGTCAGCAGGCTCACAAGCTGGCTGCTCAGAAGCAGGCTGCCGAAGAGCGCGCCAAGCAGTTTGAGGGTGTGGCTCTCGTCATCCCCGCCAAGGTCAGTGCTACGGGTGTCACCTATGGTAGCGTAGGTGTGGCTCAGGTGGTTGCTGCATTGGCAGAGAAGGGCATCGAGGTAGACCGCAAGATTGTCACCATGCGCGACGCTAAGCACGTGGGTGAATTTGAGGCTATCGTCCACTTCCACAAGGAGGTTGAGGTGAAGGTGCCCGTCACCGTCATCGCCGAGAATGCCGAAGAGCTCCGCGCTGCCAAGGCTGCCCTTGAGACTCCCGCCGTGGAGGAAGCTCCCGCAGAAGAGGCTCCCGTCGAGGAAGCTCCCGCAGCTGAAGAGGCTCCCGCCGCTGAATAAAGATGATTTAACTTTGCGCTGTAAAGCACAATCGATAGAAATCCCGGATTCGACTTGTCGCGTCCGGGATTTTTTTTCAAAGGGAACAAATCAAAAACGGAACATCAACATGAAGAAACATGTAGGAAAACTCTGGTTGGTGGCCACTATCCTGACAGTTGCACCAACCTTCGCCATCACCTGCAATGCTCAGGCGGCTAAAGAGACCAACCAACCTGCAGCAGAGGTGAGAGGCATCGTGACAGACATCGACGGCGAACCCGTCATCGGTGCCATCATAGAGACATCACAAAGTCGCCACAGAGCTGTGACAGACATTGACGGACGCTTCACGATAGAAGCAGCCCAGGGCGACAAGCTTACCGTGAAGTGTATCGGCTACAACACCGAGGTAGTCGATGTGAATGGCAATGACATCAGCATCAAGCTCGCTGAAGCTGTCGTCAGCCTTGACACCGACGTCGTCGTCACCGCCTTGGGTATCAAGAAGGAAGCCCGCTCGCTGTCGTACAACGTTCAGCAGATAGCCGGCGATGCTGTCACACTGGTGAAAGATGCCAACTTCGTCAACTCGCTCAACGGCAAGGTGGCTGGCGTGCAGATCAACGCCAGCAGTTCGGGTGTGGGCGGATCGGCACGTGTGGTGATGCGTGGTGCAAAGTCGATCAACGGCAACAACAACGTGCTATACGTCGTCGACGGCATACCGATGCAGAATCTGTCTTCCGAACAGCCGGAGGGTATCTTTGCCGGAGCCGGACAGACGGGCGACGCACTGGCCAACATCAATCCCGACGACATCGAGAGCATCTCAGCACTGACGGGACCTTCGGCTGCTGCCCTCTACGGTGCCAATGCCGCCAACGGCGTTGTCCTCATCACGACAAAGAAAGGAACGGCCGGACGAGTGGACGTGAGCTATACGGGGTCGTTCCAGTTTTCTCATCCCTTCGTCATGCACCAGTTCCAGAACGAATACGCCCCCACCGAGACGGGAAGCTATTTCAGCTGGGGACAGAAGCTCGCTACGCCCAGCACCTATAAGCCAAAGGACTTCTTCCGCACGGGAAAGAACTTCAGCCACTCGGCCAGCATCTCCGTCGGTTCTGAGAAGAACCAGACTTATTTATCGCTGGGAGCCACCAACGGCGGAGGCATTATACACAGCAACGATTTCGACCGCTACAACCTCTCCTTGCGCAACACCACGAACTTCATGGACAACCGCCTGACGCTCGACCTTGGCTACATGCTCTCGACGGTGAAGGAACAGAACATGCTGTCGCAAGGACAATATCACAATCCGCTCGTGCCGGTCTACCTTTTCCCCGCTGGCGACGACTTCTCGAAGCTCGGTTTCTTCGAGCGCTACGACACCGGGCGCAACTTCCCTGTCCAGTATTGGCCTTACAACTACGACATCTCAATGGAGAATCCCTACTGGGAGACCGAGCGCGAACGCTTCGTCAACCACAAGGAACGCCACCAGCTGACAGCCTCGCTCAACTGGGTTGTCACCGACTGGCTCGACATCACGGGACGCATCAAGTTCGACAAGAGCACAGAGAAATACGAGGAGAAGTTCTTCGCATCCACCAACACGCTCTACGCATCGCGATATGGCCACTATGGGCTGACAGATGCCTGGAGCAGACAGCTCTTTGCAGAGGCTTTCGCAAAGGTGAACAAATACTTCGGCACAGACAACTCATGGAACATCAGCGGCGTGGTTGGTACATCGTTCGACCGCCGCGATGCTGAGTCGGTGGGGTTCCGGGGACATCTGAAGGGTACGGCCAACCTCTTCACCTTCGCCAATGTCGAGACAACCAACTCTACCTTCAAACCTTTCCAACAAAACCCGCGCTCCATCCTTGAAAGCCTTTACGCCACAGCCCAGTTGGGCTATCGCAGCCTTGCCTATATCGATCTGACAGCACGCAACGACTGGTCGTCGAAACTCTACCAGACCAAAGACGACTTGGCTTCCCGGAAGGCCATCCTCGGAGAGAACGCCGAAGGCAAGTCGCACCACAGTTATTTCTATTGGTCGGCTGGCATCTCGGGTATCTGGACTGACATCTTCCCAAGCATACAATCCCACCGTTGGCTCAACTACCTGAAAACTCGTCTGTCCTACTCTGTCGTGGGTAACGAGCCCAACGAGCCTTTCCTCACACGCAACTACTATGACGTGAACCCATCGACGGGATTTGCTGAGACGAGCACGGTGCTCTACGACGACCTGAAACCCGAAAAGACCCATTCGTGGGAGGCAGGTATCGACTTGGTGATTTTCCATAACCGGCTCCGCATCAATACAACGCTCTACTATTCGAAGACCTTCAACCAATTCTTCTATCCCCCGATGTCGGCTTCTACGGGTTACACCTCGGCAGTGGTCAATGGTGGACGCGTAGACAACAAGGGTATCGAACTGTCGGCACGCTATACTCAGCCATTAGGAAAGGTTCAATGGGAGACTTACCTTACCTGGACACTCAACCGCAACAGTATCAAGGAACTGCTGCGCGATTGGCGTAATCCCATCGACGGACAGCTCTACAACCTGAGCGAACTCTACATGGGCGGCACATCTGGCTACCAGATTAGGCTGACGGAAGGCGGTTCGATGGGCGACATCTACGTCTCGACGCTCAAAACCGATGAGCACGGCGCCATCTACGTAGACCCCTCTACACAGAACGTTGAGAAGAATCCTAACGAGAACAAATATTATATGTACGCGGGAAAAGCCACGCCCAACTACAACCTGTCGTGGGGCAACATGCTCTCATGGAATGGGCTGAGCCTCAACTTTCTCTTTACTTATCGCAATGGTGGCATCGTGGTGTCAGAGACTCAAGCTATCCTCGACTATTATGGTGCATCGAAGGCGTCGCAAGAAGCACGCAACAATGGAGGTGTGCTCATCAATGGACGCCCCATTCCCGCACAAGCTTATTACCAGACCGTGGGCAACCCGCAGGGAACGGTCGACTCGCGCTATGTCTACAGTGCCACAAACCTGCGCCTGCAAGAATTGGCCATCGGCTATGACATCCCCGTCAATCGCTGGCTCTCGTGGGTGAAAGGACTGAACGTCTCGTTCGTTGCTCACAACCTCTGGATGATTTACAACCATGCTCCCTACGACCCAGAGATGACATCCAACACCGGCACCTACTATCAGGGCATCGACTATTTCATGCAGCCAAGTCTGCGGTCGATGGGATTCGCCATCAAGCTGCGTTTCTGATCAGTTATACTCACCAATCAAAATCAATCAAAACAAAGAATGAACAATCAAAATATTTCCCTATTGCCCCATAAGCTGCTGCAATACGGCAGCCTTTCACTGTTGTTCTTTCTCGCAGCCTGTACCAGCGGATTCGACGATGTGAACACCGACCGCCACCGGCTGACCGACGACGACCTGGAGCGCGACTATCAGAACGTGGGCGCTTTCTTCACGCAGATGGAGAGCCGCGTAGTGCTCTTCGACGATGGATCGGGCGACTGCCTCTCGTCCGACTACCAAGTGGCACAAGGTCTTTCGGCCGACCCTTTCTCTGGCTACGTAGGACTTACCGGCACCTGGCGCAATGGCGTACACAATGGCTCGTACAGCTTCGTCAGCGGATGGTACGACCAGATGTTCCGTCGTGCCTTCTCCGAAGTGATGCCTGCATGGCAGAAAATGCGACAGAAAGCCGAAGAGCAGCAGATGCCCCAGGTGGCTGCTTTGGCCGACATCGTCAAGGTGGAGGCGCTCCACCGCGTTACCGACATGTATGGGCCTATTCCGTATATCAACTTTGGCAGCGGAACCCTCGGTACAGCCTATGACAGCCAACAGGCCGTCTATCGCCACTTCTTCACCGAACTGGACAACGCCATCGACGTCCTCACTCCTTATGCAGAAGCCGACGAACAGATGCTGGCTGACTACGATATCGTCTATGGTGGACAAGTGCGGCTGTGGGTGAAGTTTGCCAATACGCTGCGTCTGCGACTGGCCATGCGTGTCAGCTACGCCGATGAAGCCTTGGCCCGACAAGAGGCGCAGAAGTCGGAGGCTTGTCCGATAGGCTACATAGAGACGACCGACCAACGTGCCGTGCTTCAACACAACCGGGTGACCTACTACCACCCCAACTACGACATGGCCTACACCTTCAATGCTGGTGAGATACGTATGAGCTCATCGATGGACTCTTACATGAACGGATATAACGACCCGCGTCGGGCAGCTTATTTCGTAGAAGCGGCAAACGGAGGCTACCACGGAGTACGCCTCGGCGTGCACAACATGAACCCGACACGCTATGCTGGAAACGGTGTCTCGAATCTGAACATCGACCGTACGACAACACCCATTGTTTGGATGATAGCGGCTGAATCGTTCTTCCTTCGGGCCGAGGCTGTCGTCAGAGGTTTCATCCCGGGCGACGCCAAGATGCTCTATGAGAACGGCATCCGCGCCTCGTTTAGCGAGAACAATGTACAGGGAGCCGACAGTTTTATCGCTGACAGCGAGAGTGTTCCGGCCAAATATGAAGATCCGACAGGTGGCAGCAATAGCCATGAGGCGATGTCGGCCATCACCATTGCATGGGATGACGATGCATCAGCCGAACAGAAGCTGGAGCGCATTATCACACAGAAATGGATTGCCCTCTACCCTGACGGTTGTGAAGGATGGGCAGAATATCGTCGGACTGGTTATCCAAGACTTTTCCCTGTGGTGAACAACGATTCCGGCGGAACCATCGAT
Organism: uncultured Prevotella sp.; assembly: GCA_946624005.1. GTDB lineage: Bacteria > Bacteroidota > Bacteroidia > Bacteroidales > Bacteroidaceae > Prevotella. The sequence goes on from CAMORS010000008.1 coordinate 45,727, forward strand.
ACCGACCTGCAGGTACGCCGTTGCCCCTTCCCCGTCGAGGAATATAACACCAACGCTACTGTCGTTGAGACAGCCGTGCAGACGCTCTCCGAGGAAGCCTTAGGAGGAGGAGCCGACAATGGTGGCACTCGCCTTTGGTGGGACAGAAAGACTTCGGATATTGAACATTGAGCATTGAGTATTGAGCATTGAATATTGAACATTGAACGATATGAAGATGAATAAAAGATTTTCAACCCAAAGGTCTGGGATGTTGCGATTATTCCGTAACAACCTCCTCCTGCTCCCTGTGCTGCTTGCATCCTGCAGCACCGACCCGGAGCCGTTAGACATACAGAAGCCAAACACATACAGCGAAGAATACTACGCTCAGCTTAGGGCTTTCAAACAGAGCGACCATGAAATAAGCTATGTCTACTATGCCGACTGGGCTCCTATCGAGGGAGCCACGGGCTATAAAGACCCGGCCTCATGGGGCGAGCGTATCGTCGGACTGCCCGACAGCCTTGACATCGTCAACCTTTGGATGGGTATCCCCACCGCGGAGACTCACCCTATTGCCTATCAGGACATGCGCGAATGTCAAGAGAAGAAAGGCATGCGCTTCGTCATGCACGCCGATGCATCACACTACCGCCACCAGTTCGACTACAAAGGTCGCCATTACGACATGACACAAGGTGTCGACGAAACCATCCTACGAGCATACGCAGAGTGGATAGTAGACACCGTGGTGGTCTCTGGCCTCGATGGTGTTGACTTCGACTATGAGGGCTGGTCGGCCGAAGATATGCTCTTCGTAGCCAAGGTGGCCGACGAATATTTCGGTCCCAACGGACAATGGCCCGAGAAACTGGTCATCGTCGACTACTTCAACCATGCTCCCAGCATCGAGATAGATGCCTATTGCGACTATCTCGTAAAACAAGCCTATAGCTACCAAGGTGCCAGCGTTGGCAGCAACGGCCATGCTGACGAAAAGATGATCTACTGCGAGTCGTTCGGCCATTATCCCGAGGGTGGGCAGATTCTCAACTATGCCGTTTGGGAACCCGAACAAGGACACAAGGGTGGCTGTGGTGCCTTCTACGTAGAGCGCAACTACTACCACACCTCGACTGGCCAGCCATACGACGCCATCCGCGCTGCCATCTGGCTGATGAACAATCATTGAAAAGGTGAAAAAGTAAATCGTAAAATAGGTAAACAAAAGCAAAGCACATGAAGAATCAAACAACATACAACAAGTTCAGTGTGTTGCGGTTTTTCCGCGACAGCTTCCCCCCAAGGTTCAGCGTATTGCGGTTTTGCCGCAACAACGTCCTTTCTCTCTGCTCCTTCGCCCTTCTGCTATCCTGCACCGACGGCGACGGCTTCGACTATTCGAAGAACGGCCTGCTCATCACAGGCACGGAACAGGGTGCCATACAGAATTTCGTCGTGGAAGAGACACCTGCCACCTACCCCATTACCGTAAAGACGACAAAGAAAACAGATACGGACTTGACCGTCTCGCTGGCTATCGATCCTTCACTCGTAGAAAACTATAATGCCGTCAACAACACCTCCTACTACCCCATCCCCGAAGGTAGCGTCGAGCTCGAAGACAGCCAAGTGATTATAAAACAAGGATCGGCACAATCGTCGGCTGTCAATGTACGAGTGATCAACACTGAAGGTTTCCAAGAGGGGCGTACCTACCTCATTCCTGTCACCATCCGCCAGTCGTCGTCACTGGAAGCTATCGAAGCATCACGCACCCTCTTCCTGAAGGTGGCAAGACGCATCAGTTTCTATTCGCTCAAGACCGATCTTAACGCCTCGTCTAATTATATCTTCCCAGACGAGAAGCGACAAGACCTCTCGGCATGGACCATCGAGTTCAAGTGCTACAGCAACGTCTTTGGCCGTGTGGGCGACATCAAGCGCGTACTGGCCATTGAGGGGAAGAACGAGGAAGAGGCTAACATGTTCCGCTTCGGCGAGAACGGTTCGGCTGGAGGCGACGTGCTGCAATGGGTCCTCCCCGGTGGACGTGCCTTCTCTAACACCCATTTCCAGACAGGCCGATGGTATCTTGTGTCGTGTACCTACGATGGTCAGAACTTCACAATGTATGTGGACGGTATCTTCGACGTTACCACCTCGGGGAGCGGAAAGGTGTGTCCTTTCCAACGCTTCGAACTGGGCATGTCGTGGGGCAACTACCGACGCAGCCAGTTCTTCAACGGTCGACTGGCCGAAGTACGTCTTTGGAACCGTGCACTATCGGCAGCCGAGATCAATCTCGGACTGGGTAGCGTCGACCCGCATTCAGAAGGACTTGTTGCCTATTGGAAAATGAATGAGGGCGAAGGCCACATCTTCCACGACGCTACAGGCAACGGCTACGACATGGACTGGACTGACACTTGGCGCGACGACCGTGAAAACGGGCAACTTGTGGCACACGACTACAGCCAGTATATCCAATGGATTATCGACGAGCAGAATCAGTACATACAATAGCTGGCTGACAGAAAGAAAGAGACACAGAGCGACAGAGTGTTTCACAACGGAAAGAACTCTGTTTCTCTGTGTCTCTGTGTTAAGATGCTATGAAGCAGACGAGAGGTTAAGCCAGACGCTTCTCCAGACGCTCGCGGATGGCAGCGATGAAGCCTGCCGAGTTGACGGCCTTCGGCTCGATGCCCTCCATGAGGTTGACAAGGTCTTTCGTGCAGATACCTTCGTTCAAGGTGTCGAAGCAGGCAGCTTCAAGCTGGTCGCCGAAGTTCATCAGCTCCTTGTTGCCGTCCTTCTCACCGCGCTTGCGCAGCGCACCGCTCCATGCGAAGATGGTAGCCATCGGGTTGGTAGATGTCTCTTCACCCTTCAGGTACTTGTAATAGTGGCGGGTCACGGTGCCGTGAGCAGCCTCATACTCGTAGTTGCCTTCCGGAGAAACAAGTACAGAAGTCATCATAGCCAGCGAACCGAAGGCTGTCGATACCATGTCGGACATCACGTCGCCGTCGTAGTTCTTACAAGCCCAGATGAAGCCACCCTTCGAACGGATGACGCGAGCTACGGCATCATCAATCAGCGTGTAGAAATACTCCAAGCCGCGCTTGTCGAACTCTTCCTTGTACTCCTGGAACACTTCGTCGAAGATGACGCGGAACTGAGCATCGTACTTCTTCGAGATGGTGTCCTTCGTTGAGAACCATACGCTCTCGTTGCGGTCGAGGGCGAACTTGAAGCACGAGTGAGCGAACGAACGGATCGACTTGTCGACGTTGTGCATACCCTGCAGCACGCCGGGGCCTTTGAAGGTGTGGATGACCACCTCTTCGCGCTTGCCGCTCTCACCCTCGAACACCATCTTGGCTACGCCGGGCTCAGTGGCGCGAATCTCAACACTCTTATAGACATCGCCATAAGCATGACGGGCGATGGTGATAGGCTTCTCCCAGTTCTTCACGGCAGGCTTGATGCTCGGAATGGTGATAGGTGTGCGGAACACGGTGCCGTCGAGGATAGAGCGGATGGTGCCGTTAGGCGACTTCCACATCTCATGCAGCTTATACTCCGTCATGCGCTGGGCATTCGGGGTAATGGTGGCACACTTCACGGCAACGCCATACTTCTTCGTCGCCTCAGCAGAATCGATGGTGATCTGGTCACGTGTCTCGTCGCGCTTGGGCAGTCCCAGGTCGTAATACTCGGTTTTCAGGTCAACGAACGGGAGAATCAGTTCGTCCTTAATCATTTTCCACAGGATGCGAGTCATCTCGTCGCCATCCATCTCGACCAACGGAGTGGTCATCTGAATCTTTTCTTTCATCTTTCTTGACTATTTGCTAATTATGATTACTTCTTGTTCTTATAATAGTTCATGAGGCAGCCGTCTGCCAGGATCTGGCGCTCGTCGGCGGTGAGGTTCTGGAAGAAGAGGTGGATGTCCTTCACGCCCTGCTTGGTGATGACCTTAGCGTCAATCTCTTCCTTGCCACCGAGGATAGCCTCGCGGATGCCAGGAACGAAGACAAAGTCGCCCGGCTCATACTGGAATTCGGTCTCCTTGGCAATGGTGAAGGGAACGATACCCCAGTTGATACAGTTAGAGCGGTAACGCTTCGTGGCATACTCGTAGCAGATGTTGCAGTCGCCACCGAGCACCTTCTGGCACGATGCAGCTTGTTCACGAGCAGAGCCGTCGCCAGGACGATTGGCAAAGACGCACGAACCAAACGAGGTGTCCTCTGCCTTGGCACCGACCTTGGCGAGAGCCTCAGCAACATGCTGCGGCACATTGCCGGCACGACGCTCAAGGTCTTCTTTCTGGATGCGCTTGCTGATGCCGACATATTCAGGAACGCGGCGCGAAAGGGCAAACTCAGAGAGCTTCAGCGGGTTCGAACGATAGCTTGACGTTTCGCCAGAAGGAATCAGTTCGTCGGTCGTCGTCACGGGATCGTGGATGACGGCAGCCAGCTCAACGAGCATGTTGTCCTGCATCGGATACATCTTTGGCCAGTCCTTGATGTTCGGTCCGTACTTCAAGGCTATGCTGGCATCCTCATGACCAAAGCCGTAGAAGATACGACGGCTGTAGATCTTCGAGTCGAACTCGTATGGTTTGTGGTTGTCTTCATATTCGACATCAGTAGCAGCTGTGATGACACCACCGTTGGCAGCTGTAGCAGCGATAGAGCGAGCATCCATCAGGCATACCAGCGAGAGCTGTCCCTGTCCGGGCTTTGAACCTTCGCGGTTGGGGAAGTTACGCGTAGTGTGGCGGATAGAAAGGCCGTTGTTCGCCGGAACATCACCAGCACCAAAGCACGGTCCGCAGAAGGCGGGCTTGATGACGACACCAGCCTCGAGCAGTTCTTCGGCGATGCCGTTGCGTGTCGTGGCCATATATACCGGTGTTGACTGCGGATAGGCCGACATGGTGAAATAGTCATTACCGATGGTCTTGTCCTTCATGATGGCAGCTGCTGCCGAGAGGTTATCGTAGGTACCACCCGAGCAACCGGCGATGATACCCTGGTCGGCATACACCTTACCGTCGCGCACCTTGTCAACGAGATGTACGTCAACCTTGTCGCCAAACTTCTTCTGAGCATCCTCTTCAATCTTCTTCAGAATCTCAACAGGATTCTGCTGCAACTCATGGATAGTGAAAGCATTAGAGGGATGGAAGGGCAGAGCGATCATCGACTCCTGAGTGGAGAGGTCAATGCGAATCATCATGTCGTAGTAAGCCACCTTACCCGGTTGCAGCACCTTGAAGTCCTGCGGGCGGTTGTGTATTTCGTAGTGGTGCTTCACCTCGTCGTCGGTGATCCAGATAGAACTCAGACAGGTGGTCTCCGTGGTCATGATGTCGATACCGTTACGGAAGTCGATAGGCAGATTCTTCACGCCAGGACCGGCAAACTCCAGCACCTTGTTCTTCACGCAACCGCTCTCGAAGGTAGCCTTGACGAGCGAGATAGCCACGTCGTGGGGGCCGACACCCTTCTTCGGAGCGCCTTCGAGCCATACCAGCACAACCTCAGGAGCGTTGATGTCCCATGTGTTCTTCAACAGCTGCTTCACCAGCTCACCACCGCCTTCGCCAACTCCCATATTACCAAGCGAGCCGTAGCGCGTATGGCTGTCAGAACCGAGAATCATGTTGCCGCACTTGGCCATCTCCTCACGCACATACTGGTGGATGACAGCCTGGTTGGCGGGAACGTAGATACCACCGTACTTCTTTGCGGCAGAAAGTCCGAACACATGGTCGTCTTCGTTGATTGTACCACCCACGGCGCACAGCGAGTTGTGGCAGTTTGTCATAGCGTAAGGGATCGGGAACTTCTCCAAACCGCTGGCGCGAGCTGTCTGGATGATACCAACATAGGTAATGTCGTGAGAGGCCATAGCATCGAAGCGAATACGCATCTTCTTGCCTTTCGAGCCGTCCACGTCATGAGCACGCAAGATACCATAGGTGATCGTGTTCTCACGTGCCTCGTCGGGCGTTGGCATACCCGTATTGTCCGTCTTGATTTCAGTACCATTGAGGAGGTAAACTCCCTGTTGAATTACTTCTACCATAATGTTTTGATTATTAAGTTAATAAATATGTTAAGTTAAGATAATATCGAATGGATAAAAACTGTCAACGACAACATGTCGGCACTGCCTCCAGGTGAGATATTCTCGTCGATGAACTGTTCGTTCATTGCCGAGAGCTTATCAACTGAGAAGTCGGCTAACAGCTCTTCAGACTGTTGTTTTACGCGGGCTACTGTCATGGCGTCCTTACGATAGTAAATGTTCGTATCGTCGAGTTGTGACATGATGTGCAACAATGTCTTGTGACATTGATACTCGTCGTAGCGCAGTTGCTGATAGTAGGGTAGCCAGTCAGTTGCCAGTTGGGCATAGCCTTGCTGAGCGTTGGCCAAAGCTCCCTTGACGAGATGCTTCCCAATGACCGAGCTGCCATGGGTTCCCTCGGCTTTGGGGAATTGGCATGCCAGTTGCTTAATGATATGTTGGAGTGACGTTACATTAGGTGTTTTCCCTCTTTTCTCTTCTTTCCGCACACTCTTCATCATTTGCGCGGCAGCCACAACAGCCAATCCTAATGAGAACAACGCCCCTTTATGGGTATTCACGTTACGTGTGGCTTCAAGCATCGCCTTTTCAGCCTCGATGCCTATGGTGCGTATCTGTTCTGTCTCTGGTTGTTGATCTTGAAAACCTAACAGACTGAGTTTCAAGAAATAGGGGTGTAGCGCACGGATGCTTTCAAGCATCAACGCGTAGTCCATATCGCGATGTGCTCCGTTGTCGTGCTTGTCGACCAACCCTGGTTTCGGTGTTGTGTCGAGCTCTGTCTGCAGGGCTTGTGTGGCAAGGTGGGCGATCAGATAGGGTAAGGTGGTCGGTGGAACCAGAGCCGCAGCCTTCAGCAAGGAGCCTTCATTCAGGAAACGTCTCACGGCAGAAGCGCTGATGGCTGTATCTTGTTCTATTTCATCGCTTTCCGACGGCATCAGGAGCCGTTCTATTTCTTTGACCTCTATCCCTTTCTCTGGCAACAGCTGCTCCATCAGCTCGTTATAGCGTCGGGTCAGCCGGTCGGTCGGTTCGGAACCAACAAAGCGTACCGAAGCCTGGAGGGCAGGAGCGATATGGCGAGCGAACAGATCGAGGTCGAGCGTCATCTGTGTATCGCTCGCATCCGACAGTTGTTTGAGGAAGTAGGTGGGGAATGTAGTGGCAGAAATTGCGTAGTCGCTTCCTTCCACGACAGACACGTTGTTCAGTTCACGGCACCCTGCTTGAATCATGGCCAGCCGTTCTTCATAGCCGAACGTCGAGAGATCTTCTTTCACTGCCATTACAAAAAGGTGGTCTACCTGCCTTGCGGCTTGCTCAATCAGGTAGCGGTGCCCCCGAGTGAAGGGGTTGGCATTCATGACGATCACGCCTTTTTTCGAGGAGCGGGGAGCGAGGAACGAGGAACGAGAGAGGTGGTCGCAGTATCGTTTGAGACCGTCGCCTGTCTCCATGAGGATAGCCTTTCGCGATGTTGCCAACAGACGGAACGATAGACTCTCGAAGATGTGCAGGTTATCGGGCTTGGTGAACACGCGTATGGTGGTGAATCCCTGCTCATGGGCTCTACTGATCAGGTGCGACACCAGCCGGTTGCTCATCCCCTCGTCGCGTAGCCTATTGCCCACGGCAATACACTTGATGACATTGCCTTTCAGACCACCGCCAGCCAGCAGTTCGTCATCGCCCACGGCATATACCCCCGCATAATAGTCAACGTCGTCAAGGCGTAAACTATTATCAACAAGAAAGCGTTCCACCCGTTGGCGGTAAGCTCTCAGCGTCAGAGGCAGTTGGCGAATCTCGTATTCTGTGTACATGGCTGGCAGTCAGAAGGTTCGTGTCACGTATTCATATCATTATAGTTGTCGATGAGGCGGTTGATATGCTGGTGCAGCTCTTCTTGCGTATGCGTGCGGTTACGCATGCAGTAGCGAGCCTCGTTGTCGCAGATAAGACATTTGCGCGGTGCGCGTCCTACCGCAGCCCGACCAAGCGGTGCTCCGTCGTGCTGGATCACATCGATGTCGAAGAGCCGTCCCAGTGGGTGCTTGTCTTCGATGTCGCAACAGCGCGTCTTTGCTTCCGTCTCTGAGAGAGAGGTTACGAAATAGGCTTCGTAGCCCGTTTCGAGGTCACGCTCCTCAAGGCTTTCAATCTCACCTTCAAACACTCTGCGCATCTCGCTGACAGCAGCATGGGCGACCGTGAGCGACTGTTCGTTGCGCTTGACGCTGCCAGGCATCACGACCGTCAGGCACACCAACGTCTTGTCAGGATGTTGTTCCAACAAGCTCATCTGTCGTGCATGCCTCGCGTCGCGACTGCCCAGCAACTGTTCAAGCGTTATCTGCATTGCTATCCTTTGATGTTCTTAATCACGTCCATGACGGAGCCGTCACGGTTCATCACCACGCCGACCACCTTGTCGCCGAAGGGCAGCGGGTCGGGCTGACCGATCACCTTCAGAGCATGGTCGCGCAGTTCTTCGAGTGTGACAATCTTCAGGCCGGCAGCCTTCAGGCGCTCAGCAATCTCCGGACGAGCCGGATTGACGGCGATGCCGTATTCCGTAACGACGACATCAACGGTGCTTCCCGGTGTGATGAGCGTTGTCACCTCGTCGACCACGCATGGAATACGTCCGCGCAGCAGCGGGCAGACGATGATTGACAGGGCCGAGTCGGCTGCAGTGTCAGGATGACCGCCTACGGCACCACGGATGATACCATCGCTACCAACGAGCACGTTGACGTTGAAGTTAACATCTACTTCGAGGGCTGAGAGGATGACGATGTCCAGATAGTGGGTAGCCGATCCCGGCGTGTCGGCACTGGCATACTCGCTGGCCGACACCTCTTTGTGCATCGGATCGTTCATAAGCGACTCGGCAGCCACCTTGTCGAACGACTGTACATCGATCAGACGGTCGATCAAGCCTTCTTCGTGCATTTTCACCATATGGGCAGTGATGCCGCCAAGGGCGAACGAAGCCTTGATGCCCTGCTCTATCATGCTCTCGCGGATATACTTCACGGCAGCGAGCGAAGCACCGCCCGAACCAG